>NZ_JBSGJR010000819.1:0-2234 GCF_053605645.1 Micromonospora sp. NPDC003776 | reverse complement strand
CCGGCCGGGGCCGGTGCCGGGTCCCGCGCCGGGCTGCGGGCTGGGCGCGCCGGCCGAGGCGGGAGCGCCCTCGGGCTGGCCGGCGGTGCTGCCGGAGACGCCGGACGGGCCGGAGCCGGCGCTGCCCCCGCCGCCGAAGAAGATGCCGGCCCAGCCCTTCTTGAACACGCCCTCGGTGGGCGCCTTGCCGGTGCTCTCCGGCAGGAACGCCCGGGACAGGTCGTTCCAGGTGATCATCGGCACGACGGCGTCGACCCGGCGGTCCTGGGCGGCCAGCAGCAACGCCAGGCCGCCGCCGTACGAGCCGCCGACCACGCCCACCCGGGGGTCGCCGGCCGCGTCGAGGCGGATGTCCGGGCGGGCGGCGAGCCGGTCCAGCAGCCGCTGGGCGTCCCGCACCTCGTAGTCCGGGCTGTCCAGGTGGATCTCGCCGCCGCTGCGGCCGAAACCACGGGCGGTCCAGGTCAGCACCGCGTACCCGCGGGCCACCAGGTCCTCGGCGTCGGTACGGACCGACTCCTTGGTGCCGCCGAAGCCGTGCGCCAGCAGCACCGCCGGCACCCGGTGCCGGGACGAGGCGTCCCGGGGCAGGTAGAGCGTGGTGTCCACATCGACCGGCTGGTCCCCGTCGGGTCCGGACCGGACGGTCACCAGGGCCGACTCGGTCCGGAAGTCGGCTCGCTGCGGCCGGGCCGCCCAGGCGACGGCGGCGACCACCAGCACCGCCACCACGGTCGCGGCGACCACCCGGCGTCGGCGGGTGGCCAGGGCACGCCGGATCCGGGCAGCGTCCAGCGGTGATCTCATGCGGCACACGGTACGGCCCGGAAGCTGAGCATCACCTGAGATCCGCCGTACGTCCGTCCGGTTGGGCCGTTCGGTGCCCGAGGTCCGTCGACCGCCGAAGGGAAAGAGGCATCTCAGCGGGATGAATTCGAATCCCGCGAATTCACATCTACGCTCGCGAATCAGTGCCGATCCGGGCAAGCCGCCGACCGCCCGGGACGCTACGTGTCGTGACGATCAACGAGACGTGACGCCGTCCGAAGTGACGCGAAGCCGACTCGCGGAGGACCGTTCCACCCGCCCGCAGGTCGACTAATTTCCGGTCCGGTGCACGGGACTGCATGCGGCGACCCCCGCCACCGTCACCCGCCGTCGCCGGAGGAGGCAGACCATGACCGTCCCCGCGCCGCGGGTCCGTCGGCGGCCCACCGTGGCGCGCCGCGCCCTGCCGCTGCTGCTGGTGCTGGCCCTGCTGGCCCCGCTGGGGCTGCTCTACACGCAGGCCGCCCGGCACACCGGCGACGACCGCGACCTGACGGCCCGGGAACGGCTCGGCGTGCGCTACCTGCGCGCCCTCGGTCCGGTGACCGATGCGCTGGTCGAGGCGCAGTCCACCGCGGTGGCCGGGCGGCCGGTCTCCCGGACGGCGCTCACCGCCGCGGTCGAAGAGGTGGCGCGGGTGGACAGTGCCGACGGCGACGAGCTGCGCAGCCACGAACGCTGGGCCGGGCTGCGGGCCAAACTGGAGGCGCTCCCCGACCGGGAACTGACCGGGCCGGAAGCCTCGTACCAGGCGTACGGGGAGGTGACCGACCTGCTGCTGGCCCTGCACCGCAAGGTGCGGGAGAGCTCTGGACTGATCCGCGACCCCGGGGCGGACTCGTACTTCCTCCAGGACGCCGTCGGCGACGACCTGCCCACTGCCATGGTGATCGCCGGCCGGCTCGCGGACCTGGCCCGGACGGCCCCCGGCCGCCCGGCCGCCGACCGGACGAAGACCGGCGCCGAGCTGGCCGAACTTCGGGTCGCCGCGCTCGGCCCGGCCACCGACCTGGTCGCCGACCTGCGATCCGCGGTGGACAACTCGGAGAGCACGGACCTGGGTGCCAACGTGCTCACCCCGCTGGACACCTACCAGCGCTCGGTCGAGGCGTTCGCCGCGTTCAGCGCGCCGGCGGCCGGCCCGGCGGCACCCGATCCGGCCCGGCTCTCCGCCAGCGGCAGCACCGCCCAGGCCGCCGCGAAACAGCTCCGCGGGGTCATCCTCGACCAGCTCGACGTGCTGCTGCGGAAGCGGCTCGACCGGCTCGACCGGGACCGGCAACTCGCCGTGGGCGCCGCCGGGACGGCCGCGTCGCTGGAGGACCTGGCCACCCCGCTCAGCGCCGCGCACGCCGACATCCCGTCCCAGCGCGGGGGTACCACCACCGGCACCCCGGCCCCGCTCA
>NZ_JBSGJR010000818.1:0-2241 GCF_053605645.1 Micromonospora sp. NPDC003776 | reverse complement strand
CCCCGTGGGACCGGTCCCACTGGTCGTCGGCGCGGCGGCCGTCGCGCTGCTGGCCGTGCCGGCGGTGCCGGGCCGGCCGTGGCAGGGGCCGCTCGCCGTCCTCGCCGCGCTCGCCGTCGCGGCTGCGCTCCTGCGGCACGTGGTACGCCGCCTCGGCGGAGTCACCGGCGACGTGCTGGGAGCCACCGTGGAGATCGTCACCACGCTGTCCTACCTGGGACTGGTGCTGTCCGGCTGAGCGTCACCCGTCCGGGCGGGTAGCGTTCTCAACCGACAGCACCGGCGGTGTCGAGGGGGACGGCATGCTCATCACGGACGACTTCCTGCCCGTACCGGTCCCGGAGTCGCTGGACGCGACCTATCTCGTACCCATCACCGGGCTGCCGAAGGTCAGCCCGAAGACCGCGGTCGCGGGGCTCGCCGGGCGGCTCGCCGAACCGGTGCACGGGCTGGCCAAGCAGATGCTGGACAGCCCACTGATGACCGTGGACACCCGGCCGATCAGCGAGTTCCCCGAGCTGCCGCCGGACCTGCTCACCGCCTTCGGCGCCACCGAGGAGCAGCTGGCCCGGCTGGCCGCCGCCACCCATCTGGTCGTGGTGCAGGCCGAGTACCGGCCGGGCTGGCCGCCGGCGCACGAGTGGGCGGCCCGGGCGGTGGCCGCGGCGGTCGCCGAGACGGTCGACGGGGACGTGGTGGACGTCTTCGGGCTGCAGTTCCTCGACCCGGCGGCCGCGCTGCGCTCGCTCCCCGACGAGCAGGGCCGGATCCGGCTGGTCGACTGGGTGCTGGTGCCGTACTCGTCGGACGCCGACGGGCTCTGGTTCACCACCAAGGGGCTGCGCCGGTTCGGGCTGCTGGAGTTGCAGGCCCAGGGGGTGCCGGACCATCTCACCCGGGCCTGGGGCGCGGTGATGACCGGTGCCGCGCGGCGGCTGCTGCGCGAGTGGACCGAGGGGCTGGCCGGCGAGGAGGTGCCGGCGTTCGTGCAGCTGCCGGTGCTGGCCACGGTGACCGGGCACGACATCGCGGTGGCGTACGGGAATCCGGAGCAGCACGGGGCGACGGCGCCGGTGCTGCTGGCGCTGGAGCTGGACCCGGCGACCGACCCGGACGCCGACTCGTTCCTGACCCTCCGCCCGCCGCCCGGGCACCCGGGGCCGCCCGGCCGCTACTTCGCCGCCGCCTGCGCCACCCTGTTCAACGGCATCCAGCCCGACGTCCGGTACGCCCGCCCGGGCGACGCGATGAGCAAGGCGATCGCCACCGCCCGGGCCGGGCTGGGCGACATCCGCGCCCGTTTCCTCGCCGGCCAGCTGCCCGCCGAGACCCAGCTCGTGGTCAAGTACGGGCTGCCCGGCGACGACGGCCCCGAGTTCGTCTGGGCCGGGGTGACCTCCTGGGACAGCCCGGAACGCATCGTCGGCGCCAGCGCCAGCGACGCCAACAGCGACCCCACCGTCCGGATCGGCTCCCCCGTGGTGGTGGAGGCGTCCGACGTGGTCGACTGGGCCGTGCTGGACACCACCGGCGTGATCGAGGGCGGCTGGACCCAGGCCGTCCTGGACGCCGGCGAACCCCCCACCGCCGACTGACCGCCCCCTCCCCAAGGAGTTGATCAAGGAGTTTGCGTCAGGATCCGGCCCGCCGGAGACGCAAACTCCTTGATCAACGGGAAGGTCAGCGGACGGAGGGCTGGACGAAGGGGGGACGGCGCAGGCGCATCTGGGCGCGGCGGCCCCGGATGTCGACCTCGACGACGTCGCCGTCGGAGAGGTTGGCGTCGGTGTCGATCAGGGCCAGGGCGATGCCCTGCTTCAGCGTGGGGCTGAAGGTGCCGCTGGTGATAGTGCCGACCTGCCGGTCACCGGCGTGCACCGTCATGCCGGGGCGCGGGATCGCCCGGTCCACCGCTTCGAGACCGCGCAGCGTACGCCGGGGGCCGGCGGCCTTCTCGGCGAGCAGGGCGTCCCGCCCCCAGAAGGCCGGCTTGTCCCAGCCGACCGCCCAGCCGGAGCGGGCCTGCACCGGGGTGATCTCCAGCGAGAGGTCCTGCCCGTGCAGCGGGTAGCCCATCTCGGTGCGCAGGGTGTCCCGCGCGGCCAGCCCGCAGGCCCGCAGCTCGTACGCGGCGCCCGCGGCGAAGAGCGCGTCCCACACGGCGAGCGCGTGCTCGGCCGGGGCGACCAGCTCGTACCCCAGCTCGCTGAAGGTGTCGCTGTCGGGCCTGCCGGCGAAGGC
>NZ_JBSGJR010000817.1:0-2245 GCF_053605645.1 Micromonospora sp. NPDC003776 | reverse complement strand
GCACCGGCGCGCGGACCGGCCGAGGGTCCGCGCGCCGGGCGGGCAGGGGGCTACCAGCCGAAGCCGTTGGCGTACGTGATGCTGGCCAGCACCGCCTGTCCACTGGTGTTCGGGTGGAAGTAGTCCCAGGTGGAGACCTGGCTGAGCACGAACGGGTAGTTGAACACGGCGTTGTCGTCGAAGTCGCAGTTGGCGCCGTACGCGGTGCACGCCTGGGCGAGCTGGGTGTTGAAGTCGATCACGCGCTGCCGGACCCGGGCCCGGCGGTCCACGTCGGTCTGTGTGGTCGACGTCGGGTTGGCCAGCATGGACTGGCAGATCCCGAAGAGCGACCAGGCCGAGCGGGCGCTGCTGCTGTCCTTGCCCACGTACCAGAGGCGGTAGATGTCCGGGATGCTGATCACGGCCACCCGGGCGTTGGGCAGGCCGGCCTTGATCCGGTTGAGCGCGCTGTCGACGTTCGCCCGGAAGGTGGTCACCGGGGTCATGGTGGATTCCGAGCTGGTGCAGGCGTCGTTGGCGCCGATCAGCATGGTGACGTACTCGACGCCCTGGCTGACCGCGGTGCCCGCCTGGCCGTACATGTCGGCGGACTTGGCCCCGGTCTTGGCGTCGTTGTAGTTGCGGCCCTGGATGTTCGGGTTGACCGCGCGGATGCGCAGGTAGTGGCTGTTCACGCTGGCGTAGTCGCCGGTGCTGAACGAGCGCGAGGTGCAGTCGGAGTACCAGCCGCAGGCGTTGAAGCCGCGGGTGATCGAGTCACCCATGCTGGCCATCGAGTTGGGGGGTGGGGTGGCGGCGGCGACGGCGGGACTGGCGGCGAGCAGGACGAGGGCGGTGGCGCTGGCGAGGGCGGCCAGCGCGCGGCGGGTGAGGGTCATGGTGGCCTCCGGATCACGGGTGCCGGCGTGACTACGGTGGCCAGATCGTATAGACGTCGCTCTGTGTCCACAATGTTGCGGAGCGGTTACCGGGGGCGGCGGGGCGAATTCGGGCAAAGGCATGTCTTGCTTACGATCTTAAATATGTGAATACTTGGGTCGCTCGGCCGGTTTCCCCAGGTCGGCCGGGTTGTCCTCGGGCGCGCTCCTGTGACGGCGCCCGTCACCCCCATCCGGAGGTTGTTACATGCGACCCACGAGGTCCTCGCTCCGCCGCGCCGCCGCCATCGCCGTGGCCGGCACCCTGGTCACCGGCTCGCTCCTCGGCGCACCCGCCCAGGCGGCCCCTGCCTCGCCCGCATCCCCCGACGCCGCCGCCGCGCTCGCCGCCCAGCTCGGTGACCGCGCCGCTGGCACGTACGCCGACGCCAGCGGCAAGATGATCATCGCGGTGACCGACGCCGCGGCCGCCCGCCAGGTGCGCGCCGCCGGCGCGACCGCGAAGATCGTCACCCGCGGCGCCGACAAGCTCCGCGCCGCCACCGCCGAGCTGGAGCGGTCCGCCAAGATCCCGGGCACCGCCTGGTGGACCGACCCGGCCACCAACCAGGTCGTCGTCTCCGTGGACAGCACCGTCACCGGCGCCAAGCTGGAGCGGGTCAAGGCCGCCGCCGCCCGCACCGGCGGCACCGTCCGGATCGAGGCCGAGCCCGGCGTGCTCACCACCCGCATCTCCGGCGGCCAGGCCATCTACACCGGCGGCTACCGCTGCTCGCTCGGCTTCAACGTGCGCAGCAGCTCCGGCGTCTACTACTTCCTGACCGCCGGCCACTGCACCAACCTCGGCTCGACCTGGTACTCGAACTCCAGCCAGACGTCCGTGCTGGGCAGCCGGGCCGGTACCAGCTTCCCGGGCAACGACTACGGCATCGTGCGCTACAGCATCGCCTCGCAGCCGGGCAACGTCTACCTCTACAACGGCAGCTACCAGGACATCACCGCCGCGGGCAACGCGTACGTCGGCCAGGCCGTGAAGCGCTCCGGCAGCACCACCGGCGTGCACAGCGGCAGCGTCTCGGCCACCAACGCGACGGTGAACTACGCCGAGGGCAGCGTCTACGGGCTGATCAAGACCAACGTCTGCGCCGAGGGTGGCGACAGCGGTGGCTCGCTCTTCGCCGGCAGCACCGCCCTGGGCCTCACCTCCGGCGGCAGCGGCAACTGCAGCAGCGGCGGCACCACCTACTTCCAGCCGGTCACCGAGCCGCTGAGCGTCTACGGCGTCAGCGTCTACTGATCGAATCCGCGGACGGGGCCCCGGGGCGCCCGCGGGCCCGTAAGCGCCGCCCGGCGCGGAGTAAGGA
>NZ_JBSGJR010000816.1:0-2260 GCF_053605645.1 Micromonospora sp. NPDC003776 | reverse complement strand
TCACCCCGTACGCCGCACGGGCCGGTGCCGTCAGTCGACGGCACGGGCCCGTTTCGGCGTACCCGGGGTGGGGTGCGAATCGTCACGTCTTGTTCGCCGGTCGCCTGCGGTGCGGCGCACCCGGACTGGGTAGGAGTGCAGACCTGCGCCCGGCCCCTCTGGTTCCGGTGGGGCGGGCGCACTTAACGTGAAGGCTTCACATGCGCTCGGGAACGGCACGGTTCCGTTGCGCTTCGCGCCGGGAGGACAGATGGGCAGAGACGTCGAGCAGGGCGCCTTCTCCCGGGAGGACCGGGTCCGCTACCGGCAGAAGGTCCGGCGGTGCCTGGACGTATTCGCCCTGATGCTGGACGACTTCGGCTTCGACGCCGACCGTCCGATGACCGGGCTGGAGATCGAGCTGAACCTGGTCGACTCGGCGGCCGAGCCGGCCATGCGCAACGACCAGATCCTCGCGGACATCGCCGACCCGCTCTTCCAGACCGAACTGGGACAGTTCAACCTGGAGCTGAACGCCTCGCCCCGGCTCATCGAGGGCACCGGCTTCGCCGACTACGAGCGGGACCTGCGCGGCAGCCTGGCCCGCGCCGACGAGCGGGCCGCCAAGTCGGACGCCAAGATCGTGATGGTCGGCATCCTGCCCACCCTCACCGAGCGCCACCTGGTCGCCGACAACCTCTCCACCGACGAGCGCTACCGGGTGCTGAACGACCAGATCGTCGGGGCGCGGGGCGAGGACATCGAACTGGACATCCGGGGAGTCGAGCGACTCCAGACACACACCGACTCGATCGCCCCCGAGTCGGCCTGCACCAGCCTCCAGTTCCACCTCCAGGTCGCGCCGGACAGCTTCGCCGACTACTGGAACGCGTCCCAGGCGATCGCGGGCGTGCAGGTGGCCATCGGGGCGAACTCGCCCTTCCTCTACGGGCGGCAGCTCTGGGCGGAGACCCGGATCGCCCTCTTCGAGCAGGCCACCGACACCCGGCCCGACGAGCTGAAGGCCCAGGGGGTACGCCCCCGGGTGTGGTTCGGGGAACGCTGGATCACCTCGATCTTCGACCTGTTCGAGGAGAACGTCCGCTACTTCCCGCCCCTGCTGCCGATCGTCGAGGACGAGGACCCGGTCGAGGTGCTGCACGCCGGCGGCGTCCCGGAGCTTGCCGAGCTGCGGCTGCACAACGGCACCGTCTACCGCTGGAACCGGCCGGTCTACGACATCATGAACGGCCGCCCCCACCTGCGGGTGGAGAACCGGGTGCTGCCGGCCGGCCCCACCGTGGTGGACATGCTGGCGAACGCCGCCTTCTACTTCGGACTCGCCCGCGGTCTCGCCGAGGCGGACCGGCCCATCTGGAGCCAGCTCACCTTCAGCTCCGCCGAGGAGAACTTCCACGCCGCCGCCCGGCGCGGCATCAACGCGGTCCTGCACTGGCCGCGGCTCGGCGAGGTGCCGGTGACCAAGCTCGTACTCGACGTCCTGCTGCCGAAGGCCGCAGAGGGCCTCGACCGGTTCGGCGTCGCCCCGGCCGAGCGGGACCGCCTGCTCGGCGTCATCGAGCAGCGCTGCCGTACGGGCCGCAACGGGGCCGTCTGGCAGACCGAGGCGGTCTGGGCGGCCGAGCGGCACCGGGGCATGGACCGGGAGGCCGCGCTGCACCACATGGTCCAGCGCTACGCCGAACTCCAGCGCGGCAACGAGCCCGTGCACACCTGGCCCGTCGACTGAGCGCCCTGAGGCCCCGCCCCGCCGCACCCCGCCCGCCTTCCGTCCACTTGCCCGCCGCCCGCCCGCGTCGTCTGGCGCCCTCGCGTGCCGTCAGCACGATCGCGCTCGATCCACGATGTTGTGGTCCGTTCGCACGACCGAGGCCACTGTTTCCATCGAGCGTGACCTTTCGGCGTGACCGCCCGTGCCCTGACCGACGCCGGGATGGACGAGCCCGCCGGGGCGGTGGTCAGCGGCCGCGGCGGCGTGCCTTCGCCCCCTGGTCGCTCTCGGCAGCGCCGCCGGAGGCACCCGGGGTGGCCGTGCCGTCGTCTCCGGTTGCCTCGCCGGGGACCATCGGGTCCGACGGCGGCCGCTGGGGCGGGATCGCCCGACCGCGTGTCCCGGTGGCCCGCGACCGCTTGGACCTGGTCTCACCCGCGTCCGTGCCCCGCGTCGCCTCCGGCGTCACCGGCCCCTCGGCCGGCGTGCCCGCACCCGCGCCCGGGGCGGCCGACTGCGGGGTCGACCTGGTCGCTCCCGCAGCCGACG
>NZ_JBSGJR010000815.1:0-2262 GCF_053605645.1 Micromonospora sp. NPDC003776 | reverse complement strand
CACCGGGTCCCGGCCACGACCGGGGACCGGTACGGGGTGAGCGGTCCCGCCGGTCGGCGGCACGGCTCCCCGGTGCGGGCCGGCGCCGGGGCCGACGGCACCGTCCAGCGGACGGTCACGGAGCGTGCGGGCTGCGCTGAGGTGGAGTCCGGGCGGGGCGGTGAGGCCCGTGTCCGCCCGGACGCGCGGTCCGACGGTCGTGGGCCTGACCAGGGGGTGGTCGGGACCACGACGGTCGGGGTGCCGGGAGGGTCGTGGCCGGCCGCGGCGGGCGGACCGGCCAGCCGGATCCGGCCGGGTTTCGACCCCGGACCGGAGGTCAGGTCGGCGGGCCGCCGTCGGAGGAAACGGTGGCCCGCCAGCTGAGCGGCGCGACTCGTCCCGGCACCCCGATCAGCAACCACCGCATCCGGCGCGCCGTCGTCCGGCGGCCGTACCCCGGACATCCGGTGGTCCGGCCGCTGTCGTCCCGTGTCCACCTGGCGACATGTCGTCGGTAGGGCGGGTCCCAACCGGTGACCAAGCGATGATCTTCGGCGCAGACTCCGGACGGCCGATCTCCACGAGAGCGGCCCTGGAGTAGAGGAGCGCATCGCATGCACCGGTCCCCACGCTGGCTCGCCGCCGGCGCGGTCGGCGCGCTGCTGGTCGGGCTCGCCGCACCGGCGTCCGCCGACCCGCCCGCCCCGCCCGCCGGCCCGAGCCCGGCCACCTTCGTCGCGGACACCGCACCCACCCGGATCACCCTGATCACCGGCGACCGGGTGGAGCTGGTCCAGGCCGCGCCCGGCCGGGTCGCCGCCACGGTCCACCCCGGCCCCGGCCGTGAGCGGATCATCTTCCAGACCGTGCGCGCCGACGACGGGCTGCGGGTGCTGCCCAGCGACGTCGTCCCGTACCTGGCCGCCGGGGTGCTCGACCCGGACCTGTTCGACGTGCAGGAGCTCGTCGCCGACGGGTACGGCGACGCCGACCGGGGCGCGCTGCCGCTGATCGTGCGCTACCAGGCGCCGGCCGCCGGGCGGGTGCGGCCGCTGGCGGGGGCCACCGCCGCCCGGCCGCTGGCGAGCATCAACGGCGCCGCGCTGCGGGTCGGCAAGGACGACCTCGGTGGCTTGTGGACGGCCCTGCGCGGGACCCCCGCGGCGCGTACCGCCGGTGCGACGGCCCGGTTCGGCGCCGGTGTGGACCGGGTCTGGCTGGACGGGCGGGTCCACGTGGCGTTGGAGCACAGCGTGCCGCAGATCGGCGCGCCGGCGGCCTGGGCGGCCGGCCGGGACGGCGCCGGCGTCGAGGTCGCGGTGCTCGACACCGGCGTCGACGCGGGCCACCCCGACCTGGCCGGTCGGGTCGCCGAGGCGCGGGACTTCACCGGCGGCGGCAGCGCCCGGGACGGGCACGGTCACGGCACGCACGTGGCCGCCACCATCGCCGGCAGCGGCGCGGCCAGTGACGGGCTGCGCAAGGGGGTCGCGCCGGGCGCGCGGCTGCTGGTCGGGAAGGTGCTCGACGACTCCGGCGCCGGCTACGACTCGTCGATCATCGCCGGCATGGAGTGGGCCGCCCACTCCGGCGCGAAGGTGGTCAGCATGAGCCTCGGTGGCCCGCCGACCGACGGCACCGACCCGATGAGCCAGGCCGTGGACGACCTCACCGCCGAGACGGGCGCGCTCTTCGTGGTCGCCGCCGGCAACGAGGGGGCGGCCAGCACCGTCGGCACCCCGGGCGCGGCCACCACGGCGCTCACCGTGGGCGCCGTCGACCGCGACGACAACCTCGCGCCGTTCTCCAGCCGGGGCCCGCGGCTGGGCGACAACGGCGTGAAGCCGGAGATCACCGCGCCGGGCGTCGGCATCGTCGCCGCGCGGGCCGCCGGCACCGGCATGGGTACGCCGGTGGACGACCTGTACACCCGGGCGTCGGGGACCTCGATGGCCACCCCGCACGTCGCCGGCGCGGCCGCGATCCTCGCCCAGGAACACCCCGACTGGACCGCCGGGAAACTCAAGGACGCGCTGGTCAGCACCGCGAAGCTCACCGCCGGGGCGACCGTCTTCGAGCAGGGCGCGGGCCGGGTCGACGTGGCCCGGGCGTTGACCCAGCGGGTGTACGGCTCGGCCACCGCCGACTTCGGCCGGCTGGCCACCGGCGGCGCGGCGGCGGAGCGGAGCGTGACGTACACCAACACCACGGCGACCCTAGCAGAGGGCGAGAGAGCAGCCGCTCCAGCCTACGCAGGGGGGGCAATGACCGTCAAACAAC
>NZ_JBSGJR010000814.1:0-2269 GCF_053605645.1 Micromonospora sp. NPDC003776 | reverse complement strand
AGCCGGCCTCCCGGGGCAGCCCGCCGGCCTGCGGGTGGGCGGTGATCACGGTGCTGGCCACCGCCGCGCCGATCGCGCCGCCGATGGTGCGGATGTTGGCGTTCATGCCGGTCGCCACGCCGGTCTGGTGGCTCGGCACGCTGGCCACGATCAGGTTGGCCATCGAGGCGAACGCGAGCCCGATGCCGATGCCGACCAGGGCGCCGGCGACGCCGACCTCCCAGCGGGTGTCGTGCGCGACGGTCAGCATCGCCGCGGCGGCCACGTTGAACACCGCGCCGGTGGCCAGTTGCGCCTTGGCGCTGAACCGGGCCGCCAGCCGGCCGGCCAGCAGGCCGGCGACGAACATCCCGACCAGCATCGGCAGCATGAGCAGCCCGGCCTGGGTGACGCTGGCCCCGAAGCCGTACCCGGCGCTGCGCGGGATCTGCACGAACTGCGGCAGGAAGGCGTAGACGGCGAACATCGAGGCGCCGTAGAGCAGGGCGACCAGGTTGGTGGTCCAGACCGCGGGCAGCCGCATCATCCGCATGTCGATCAGCGGGTTCGCCGAGCGGGTCTCGGCCACCAGCCAGCCGACCAGGAGCACGGCGGCGAGCGCCAGCAGGCCGGTCACCCGGCCCGAGGTCCAGCCCCAGACGGCGCCCTTGCTGACCGGCAGCAGCAGCGCCACCAGCCAGCCGGAGAGCAGCAGCGTGGTCGCCCAGCTGATCCGGCCGGGCGTACGCACGGGCGACTCCGGCACGAACCGGTGCGCCGCAAGCGCGGTGAGCCCGACGACGACCATGGGGATCCAGAACAGCCAGCGGTAGCCCAGCGTGGCCACGATCGGCCCGGCCAGGACGACGCCGAGGCCGCCACCGGCGGCGACGATCGCCGAGATCGCCGCGACGGCCGAGCTCACCCGCGCGGCGGGGAACTCGTCGCGGATGATCCCGAACGAGAGCGGGAAGACGGCGCCACCGATGCCCTGCACGACGCGGGCGACGATGAGCACCCCGATGGTGGGCGCGACGGCCGCCAGCAGGCAGCCCACCGCGAGCGCGGCGAGGGAGACGACCAGGGTCCGCTCCTTGCCGATCATGTCGCCGATCCGGCCGAGGACCGGGGTGAAGATCGACGCGGAGAGCAGGTAGGCGGTCAGCACCCAGGTCACGGTGTTCTGCGAGGTGTGCAGGTCGTGCTGGATGGTGGGCAGCACGGGGGTGATCAGCGACTGGAGCATGGCGAAGAAGCCGGCGCCGGCCGCGAGGACGAGGAAGGTCAGCCGACGCGAGTCGGGTCGGGTGGTTTCGAGCACGGAGAAACTCCCGTTCACGTACGAAGGAAGGATGTCGGGCCGCTCGCGCGGATCGCGGCGGTGGCGGCCGGGGAGGGTGCGCTGGTTCAGCGGATCGTGGGCATGGTGGGACCTCCTGGGTCCGGTGTCTGGTGCGCCGATCGCGCCGGCTGGGATCGGCGGGAGAATCCGGAGTACGCTATCCGGAGGCATGGCTCCGGTCAGTTCCGGAGGAGTGCCTCCACTAACGTAGTGGAGGGATGCCTCCGGTTGCAAGGCGAGAGGGGTGACGCGCGTCATGGCCAGCGGTGACCAGATGGGGGAGGTCCTCGCGCGGCGCCCCAAGCGGGCCGACGCCCGGCGCAACTACGACGCGCTGCTCGCCGCGGCCCGCGAGGTGTTCGGCGAGTCCGGCGCGGGCGCGTCCCTGGAGGAGGTCGCCCGGCGGGCCGGGGTGGGCATCGGCACGCTCTACCGCAACTTCCCCACCCGCCGTGACCTGTTCGAGGCGGTCTACGTCGAGGAGGTGCGGGCGCTCAGCGCGTCCGCCGCCGACCTGGCGGACCTGCCTCCGTGGGACGCGTTGGTGGCGTGGCTGTACCGGTTCGTCGCCTACGTCGGCACCAAGCGGGCACTCGCCGAGGAGTTCGTGCACGACTCCGAGGTCTTCCGCAGTTGCCGCACCGAGATCTACGCCGCGGGCGAGCCGTTGCTGCGCCGCGCGCAGGAGGCCGGGGCGGCCCGGCCGGACGCCGGCTTCGACGACGTGGTGCGGCTGATCAGCGGGATCACCGCGTACCAGTTCCCCGAGCCGGCGCAGCGCGACCGGGTGGTCGGCATCGCCCTGGACGGCCTCCGTCACCCGGCCGCACCACGCTGACCCGCCGCCGCCACCGGCCTCGGGCGGGGGTCGATTGCCGGGGGCGGCCGACGGCGGCCCGGACCCGGCTGCCGCACCGGTTGACGGCGCGTACCGGCCGGCGGCCCGGG
>NZ_JBSGJR010000813.1:0-2294 GCF_053605645.1 Micromonospora sp. NPDC003776 | reverse complement strand
CCGGCACCGGAGAGCTCCCGGCAGTCCGACTCGGTCCGCCGCAGGTACGCCTGGAGCACCGCGCCGGTCGACGGGTAGTCCTTGCGCAGCTTGGCGCCGACGCCCTTGGCCGGCCGGTGCTCGACCAGCAGGACCAGCAGGGCCACGATGGAGATCGCCTGGAGAACGATCGCGACCAGCAGCGGCAGGGTCAGCGCGCTGACCGGGCCGACCGGGCCGAGCGCGACCAGCCCGCCGCCGAGCAGCGCGCCGGCGCCGATGGCGAGGCCGATGACGGTGCCGGCCCAGCCCAGGCCGCGCTCGTACTCGGCCTCCGGGTCGGCGGCCAGGGTGGCGTCGACGTACCAGGATTCGAGAGGGCCACTGTCCAGCGCCCGGTAGATGCCCTGCAACGCCCACACCAGGGCGAAGAGCCAGAACGAGTCGGCCACCGCGAAGAGCACCAGGGAGACCAGGCAGACCACCCAGGCGGCGACGAGGACCGGCTTGCGGCCGAGCGCGTCGGCGAAGCCGCCGGTGGGCAGCTCCAGCGCGAGCACCACCAGCCCCTGGGCGGTGGCTACCAGGCCGATCTGGGACAGCGACAGGCCACGCTCCTGCATCAGCAGGATCATCACCGGGATCAGCAGGCCGCTGGGGAGCCAGCGCAGGGCATAGAGGGTGAGGTAGCGGAACCGGACCTGGCGTACGGACAGGGCACTCACGGCTTCTCCTCGGCGGTCGGTGGGGTGATGGGCCGCAGGTCGGCCGGCAGCGGCAGGGCGGCGAGGTAGAGCTGGACCTGCTCAGCGCCGGGCTCGGCCGGGTCGGCCTCCTCGCGGTAGCGGTCGAGGATCTGCCACAGCTCCGCCTTCAGCGCTTCGAGCCGGGCCGACGGGATCGTCATGAAGATGTCGCCCATGCCGAACGCGTCGCGCCAGGCGGGCGACCACTCGTGGCGCACGGCGAACCACCGCTCGGCGATCTCGGCGAACTGCCGCACCTGCTCACCCTCGATCCACTCGATCGCGGCGCGGGCGTCGGGGTCGTCGTCGAAGTCGGTGGGCTCCCAGTTGGTGACGTCGTGTGCGGCCCGCCAGAACCGCTGCCGGCCGGTGCCGAGGTCCGGGTCCTCCGCGACCAGACCGACCTCGGCGAGCTGGCGCAGGTGATAGCTGGTCGCGCCGGTGTTGGTGCCGAGCAGCTCGGCGAGCTTCGTGGCGGTCGCGGGGCCCCGCACCCGCAGCGCGCCGAGCAGCCGGGTGCGCAGGGGGTGCGCCAGGACGCGCACCTGCTGGTGGGAGAGCCGTACCTCCCGTGGCGCCGGACGCGCCCCTTCGTTCTCCATGCTGTGCACAATATCTGTGCACACTTTCTATGCACAAGAGTTCTGCATAGAAAGTGTGCATGATCCGACAGACGACCGGACGGGCGTCAGGCGAGCAGTTCGGTGACCCCGCGCAGGCGGGTACGGAGCAGGCCGGCGGCCCGGGATGAGTCGAGACGTACCTCGGCGGGGCGGTGCACGCCGGCGGCGATCGCCGTGGTGGTCTTCAGGGCGGCCGGGTCGAGGCCGAGGTGCCGGGCCACCAGCAGCCCCAGCTCGGCGCGGCTGACCGGGTCGGGGCCGGCCACGTTGAGCGGGCCGGCGTGGTCCGCGGCCACCAGCTCCAGCACGGCGGCGGCCAGGTCGGTCACGTCGATCGGGCAGCGGACCTCGTCGGTGAAGAGGGTCGCCCGGCCGGCCAGGGCGTCCCGGCAGAGCTGGAGCTGCTTGCTCCCCTCCCCCACGATCAGCGAGGTCCGCACCAGCACCGCGCCCGGGTCGACCGCGCGCACGGCGGTCTCCGCTGCCGCCTTCGCCGCCCCGTACGCGTAGATCGGGGTCGGCACGTCGTCGTCGCGGTACGGCTCCGGGCGGCCGCCGTGCAGAGCGTCGCTGGACAGGTGCACCAGCCGCGCCCCGACCTCGGCGGACGCGTACGCCACGTGGGCCGCCCCGTCCGCCGTGACCGTCCAGTCGTCGTACCGGTAGGGGGTGCTGACGACAGCATCGGGGCGTACCTCGGTCAGCAGCGCGCGCACGGCGGCGCGGTCAGTAACGTCGAGCCGGCGGGCCGCGACGCCGGGCACCGCGACGGCGGCCGAGTGGTACGTGCCGACCACCGACCGCCCGGCGGCGACCGCCTGCCGGCAGACCTCGGCACCGAGGAAGCCGCTGGCTCCCACCACGAGCAGTGTCACGTCGTCCCCCAGACATCGAGAAGGCCCGCGTCGGCGTGACGCGGGCCTGCTCATCGGGATCAGGTCGGGTC
>NZ_JBSGJR010000812.1:0-2298 GCF_053605645.1 Micromonospora sp. NPDC003776 | reverse complement strand
CGGTCCCGCGCCGCCCCCCGGTTCCGCCCCGCCGTCCGGTTACGGCCCGGCGTCCGCGCCGCCCGCCCACGGTCCCGCCGCCCCGGTGTCCGGGCCCGGGTCGCCGTGGGCACCGCCGGGTCCGGCGTCCGCGCCGCCCCCGCCCGGGACGCAACCGTCTCCGCCGCCCGTTCCGCCGTCCGGCCCGACCCCGTCTCCCGAGGACCGCCCGTGACCGACGCGCCCCCGTCTCCGCGCCGCGCCCTGATCACCGGCGCCAGCCTGGGCATCGGTGAGGCGTTCGCCCGCCGGCTGGCCGCCGACGGGTGGGACCTGATCCTGGTGGCCCGGGACACCGGCCGGCTGGCCGCCAAGGCCGCCGAGCTGACCGGCCGGTACGGCCGCCAGGTCGAGACCATCTCCGCCGACCTGTCCACCGAGGACGGCTGCGCCACGGTGGAGCGCCGGCTGGTCGCCGGGCCACCGGTCGAGCTGCTGGTGAACAACGCCGGCATCAGCCTCAACACCTCGTTCGTGCGGTCCGGGGTCGAGGACGAGGCCCGCCTGCTCCGGCTGAACGTGCTCGCGGTGCTGCGGCTGACCCACGCGGCGCTCGGACCGATGGTCGAGCGCGGCAGCGGGACAGTGATAAATGTCTCTTCGGTCGCGGGTTTCGGTGTGCCCATGCCGGGTTCGACGTACTCGGCCAGCAAGGCCTGGGTGACGAATTTCAGTGAGTCGATCGGTCTCTCGGTGGCCCCGCTCGGCGTACGGGTGATGGCGCTCTGCCCCGGCTACACCCGGACCGGCTATCACGAGCGGGCCGGCATCGACATGTCGCGCACGCCGGGCCGACTGTGGCTGCGGGCCGACGACGTGGTCGACGAAGGGCTGCGTGACCTGCGGAAAGGCAAGTTGGTGAGCGTGCCGGACTGGAGGTACAAGCTCGCCGTGGCGGGCCTGCGGTACGCCCCACGCCGGCTGCTGCGGGCCGTCTCGCGGGACAGCCGCGGGCGGGTGACCCGGGACGGCGACTGACCGGAGCGCCGCCCGACGGGCGTCCCATGAATGGGATCGGCGACTGCCGGTGCTGGCGTGCGGTCGCACAGCGTAGTCACCCATCGTCACCCGTCGGTCGCCCACAGGGTTGACCGAGGCGGACCCGACAGACGGCTCCCAGACTTGCGCAGTACCCTCTATCGCCATGGGGCACCGCGACGACCTGCGTAAATTCATCACTGAGCTGGCTGTGGTCCATGGCCGCGTGGTGCTCTCGTCCGGGCGTGAGGCGGACTGGTACGTCGATCTGCGTCGGGTCACGCTCCATCACGCGGCGGCACCGTTGGTCGGTCGGGTGATGTGCGACCTCACCGCCGACTGGGAGTACGACGCGGTCGGTGGCCTGACCCTCGGGGCGGACCCGATCGCCGCCGCGATGCTGCACGCCTCGGCCGAGACCGACCGACCGCTGGACGCGTTCGTGGTGCGCAAGGCGGGCAAGGCGCACGGCCTCCAGCGGCGCATCGAGGGCCCGGACGTCGCCGGCCGGCGGGTGCTCGCGGTCGAGGACACGTCGACGACCGGCGGCAGTGTGTTGACCGCCGTCGAGGCGTTGCGTGAGGCCGGGGCCGAGGTGGTCGGTGTGGCGGTTATTGTTGATCGTGGTGCCGGCGACGCGGTGCGAGCCGCCGGATTGCCGTATCGGGCCGCCTATACGTTGGCTGACCTCGGCCTTGTGGCGTAAAAGTTTGCCGATTCGGATCTGCCGATATGCAGCCGGATCGATGCTGCTGGTGGAAGGATGGAATACGTGGGAACTGCGTTGGCTGAAATGACCATGCCTCAGATCTCGCCGCTTGCCGGCGAGCCGATCGAACGTGCCGATGCCGAGCGTCTCGCCGGGGTCCTCAAGGCCCTCGCCGACCCTGCCCGGCTGCGGCTGCTCAGCCTGATCCAGTCGGCGCCCGAGGGCGAGGCGTGCGTGTGTGACCTCACCGCGCCGCTCGGCCTCTCGCAGCCGACGGTCAGCCACCACCTGCGCATCCTCACCGAGGCCGGCTTGCTGGAGCGGGAGAAGCGTGGTGTCTGGGCGTACTACCGGCTGGTGCCGACCGCGATCGCCACGATCGCGGATCTGCTCACCCCGCCGCGCAAGCGGGCCACCAAGAAGGCCCGCTGACACCGGACGTGTCCGACCGGGCCGACGGTCCGGGGTGGCGTGCCAGGGGTGGCGTCACCACGGGACGGTGACGGCTGCCCGTCATCCGTGACACCCGCAGCCGACATTACGCCGATGGCCGGCTCCCGCGAGGGGGCCGG
>NZ_JBSGJR010000811.1:0-2305 GCF_053605645.1 Micromonospora sp. NPDC003776 | reverse complement strand
TCCCGCGCGCCCGGCCGACCGGCCCGCCCCGCCCCCGCCTGGCAAGGGCGGCGCAACTTCCGGGAAGTTGGCGCCTCCCGGCGAGGGGAGGCAGCAACTTCAGGGAAATTGGTGCCTCCCGACCCCGGGCAGCCCGGGCGGGCAGCGCGGGCAGACAGGCCGGGCAGGCAGGCAGGACAGGCGGGGGCAGGACGGGGAGCGGGTGGCGGGGTCAGACCGAGGCGGTGGCGAGTTTCAGGCTGAAGCCGAGGAAGAGCATCGCCACGGCGGTGATGCCGCTGGCGGCGAGCCGCCGGCGGCGGTGGAACTGGATGGCCAGGAAGGTGCCCGCGAAGATCAGCGCGGTCAGGTAGAGCGCGCTGGTCACCTGGGCGATCAGCCCGAGCAGCAGGAAGGACAGCGCCGGCCAGGCGTACCCGGGGTCGACGAACTGGATGAAGAAGGAGATGAAGAAGAGGATCGCCTTCGGGTTGAGCAGGCTGATGACCAGCGCCCGCCGGAACGGGCTGCGCAGCGCCGCCGGCTCCGCCGCGTCGATCAGCCGCGGCGTGGCCGGGTTGTTGCGGTCCCGCCAGCGCCGCCAGGCGCCGCGCAGCATGGTCAGCCCGACATAGCCGAGGTACGCGGCGCCGGCGTACTTGATCACCAGGAAGAGCGGCGGGTACGCCTTGAGCAGCGACGCCACCCCGGCGGCGGAGAGGAACATCAGCACCGAGTCGCCGACGAACACCCCGCCGGCGGCCCGGTAGCCGGCCCGTACCCCGCGCTTGGCGGCGGTGGAGAGCACGAAGAGCGAGTTGGGCCCGGGCAGCAGCACGATCGCCACGGTCCCCAGCACGTACGTCCAGATGTCAGTGATGCCCAGCACGCCGGACATCATGACGCCGCCGGTACCGCCGCGCGAAGCCTTTCCCGCAGGGTGACCTGTGCATTCGGCCACTCCTCGGCGAGCATCGAGTAGAGGGCCGACTGCCGCCAGGTGCCGTCGGCCCGCCGCCGGTTGGACCGCAGGGTCCCCTCGCGGGTGGCGCCGAGCCGCTCGATGGCCCGCTGCGACCGCTCGTTGAGCGTGCTGGTCTGCCAGGTGACCCGGATCGCGTCCAGCTCCTCGAAGGCCCGGGTGAGCAGCAGCAGCTTCGCCTCGGTGTTGATCCCGGTCCGCCACCAGGGCCGGCCGAGCTGGGTGTAGCCGATCTCCACCGCGCCCAGCTCGGGCTCGGGCTGGTAGTAGGAGGTGGTGCCGACCACCGCTCCGGTCACCGCGCACCGCTGCACCCACGGTGTCCGGACGCCGCGCTCGTTGGCGGCCAGGGCGGCGCGGACGTACCCGGCCATGTCCTCGGCGCTCTGCGGTCGGGGGCTGCCGACGTGCCGCCAGACCTCCTCGTCGTCGAGCGCGGCGTAGAGCTCCTCGGCGTGGGACAGGTCGAGCGGCTCCAGGACCACGTGCTCGCCGCGCAGCACCACCGGGTCCAGCCAGGGCGAGCGGGACGGCCGCAGGTAGCCGGGCAGGGGCGCGGTGACCCCGGCGTCCGGTTCGGGCACGCCCCGGGTGAGCCGCAGCGGCAGCACTCCCGCCCAGTACGGCAGGTCGTAGTCGGCGGGCTCGTCGAGCACCCCGGCGGCGCGGATCCGGACCGAGACCTCGCGCAGCGGCAGGGCAAGTACGGACGTCTCGGCCAGTTCCTTGCGGGTCGGCGGCCGGCTGTCCGTGCTGCGGCCCGCGGCCACCTTCTCCACCAGCGCGGTGAGCACCCGGGCCTTCTCCGCCTCGTCGGTGACCGGCCGGGCGGTGCCGTGCGCGACCACCGAGCGGTAGTTGGCGCTGTGGTGGAACTGGGACCGGCCGAGGACCAGGCCGTCGAGGTGGGTGACCGCGACGCAGACCGGCAGGCCGTCGCCATTGCGGGCGGCGAGCAGCGGCCGGCTGCCGGTGGAGCCGTGCACGTAGAGGGTGTCGTCGATCCGGACGTGCAGGGTGGGCAGCACCCGCGGTTCACCGTCCACGGTGAACGCCAGCGCGCAGTGGTACCCCTCGTCGAGCAGGGCGTGCGCGGTCGCCCGGTCGTAGTGCATCCGGTCGCGGTAGCGGGTGGCGGTGGTCCGTTCGGTCGGGGGGTACATGGGACATCCCACCTTTGTTCTAGTACAATCTCCGAACTGTGGCAGCACATTATCAGATCGCGGGTTCGTCGTCGGCGGCCATTTCGGCGAGCGTGGAGAGCGGCATCCGGGCCGGCACGCTGGCGCCCGGCGAGCCCCTGCCCGCCGTCCGCGCCCTCGCCGCCGAGCTGGCCGTCAGCCC
>NZ_JBSGJR010000810.1:0-2307 GCF_053605645.1 Micromonospora sp. NPDC003776 | reverse complement strand
TTGCGCATACCCAAGGCCAGGAACGCCTCGTTCGGCACCTCGGAGAAGGTGACGGTGGCGATCGGCTCGACGAGCTCGAACATGCGGTGGATCTTCGCTCGTGGGTGCCGCATGTCGGCATCTCCTTTGGTCGTGACCGCGCCCTCGTCGGCGGCCTCTCACACCGCTACGAACGACGCCGCCCGGATACGACAACTCCGGCCGACACCAATCCAGCCAAGATCGGCTTCACTCTCATGCCGCGTTGCGCCTCGGTCGGCTCGGTACGAGCCGAGTGGTACTCAACGGACCGAATCCGAGGGTGGCTGAGGATGGCGCATAGGTGCGCTGCGCGCTCCACTGCGACGAGGTTGGCAGTCTGGTCTCACCCGGCTACAGACTTCCGGAGTCCGGCCAGTTGGACCAGTGAGTGTTGGGCGGCAGGCTGGGCGTGTACCGGCTGAGGTCGCCGGTCGCCAGAGCATCGGCAATCTGGCGGAAGGTCTCAGACTCGCTGGGTCGTAGCCCGCCAGCCAGATCGGGGTGGTTCCACTGGTCCAGTCGCAGTACCTCGGGTATGTCGACCCGGATCCGCCGTCGCAGCTCCCCCTCGTCGGCTAGGAGGAGTTCGCGATGGCGCGGAACGAGCCGGCGTAGCACATCGACGAGGTCCTCGCCTGGTGTGGCGGCAACAGCGATCTCCTGGCCACGGATCACTACCATTCCCCTCCCCCGGTAGGTCTCGGGCTCGTCGGGGTCCTCTATCTCGTCCCAGTTGTCGACTCGATCGAGGAAGTCACCGTTGTCATAGCCAGGTTCGCCGCTGGTCAGGCAGTTGCCGAACACGTGGAGCACGTCGATGAGGTTGCCGGCCCGTGGCGAGTAGCCGACCGCCTCGATGATGACGGCCCACTGCCCGCCGTCGCGCTATCCATGGAGCCGAGCATCGACAGCGTAGTAGTAGCCGTGGCCGAGGTCCGGAAACAGGAACTCCTCAGCTGCGGCGTCGAGCTGTTCGAGGATCTCGGCCGAGCGCACAGCCGAGCAGTGTAGTCCGCCACGTCGGCGACCCAGAACGTCCGCATCTAGCCGCGATCCGCGCGTTACCGAGCGTCATACCGTGCGGATGGAGCCCGACGTCCGACTGGCCTGGATGAGTGCGTTGGCTGCTACAGCGCATCTGGCCAGTCGGCCACGATGACCAATGAGACTGAGTCCGGCGACAGGTGGTCAGTCCCAGGCAGGTACTCAATATGCTGATGCCGATTGACCGTCCGATCCTTGTCGGTCTCGGCTTGCTCGGCCACACCGTCGAGCGCGTCCCAGATGATGTCGAGATACTCGCCACCACCGCGGAAAAGCAGCGTCGTCCCGCCTTGCAGAGTGACAAGCAGCGGACCGGTGGTCGCCTCTTGACCGATGAACCCGCCGGTGATCGCCGCCATTGAGGGCTCAGCATTTTCGCGGAGCAGCCGGCCGAGGGCGCGCAGGGCAGCCGGCGGGCCGGCAAGCTCCAGCTCGCCGCCGCTGACGGAAAGACGGCAGTGCCGGTGATCGTGCATCGGCGCATTGTCCTGCACCTCGCGGCCTCTCTCGTCACAGGCGCCGCCTCGGCCACCCCGGAGCCGATGCGTCGACGGCATCGAACGCACGACAGCCGGTCCCACCCCTCCAGCGATCGAAGAAGGTGGCAGAAGGTCATGAAGGAAGACGACAGGCCAGAACGCCGGACCATCCGTCAATCACCAGTACAGCTATCGAACAGGGCCAGATCGAAGTACCGGCCACGGACTCCAAGCCTCAGCAGAGGCTTCGGCAGCGATCAACTTCTGGCAGTTCCGGTAATTGGCATCGGGGAGTACGCATGACAATCGCCGCGACCTGGCCTGCCGAGCTTTGGCACTGGATCGTCGCCCGGCCGTGGCTCGCTGTTCTCGCCGCCGCGGCGATCCTCGGCGCGGTGTCCGCCCACGACCAGGTGCTCGCCTGGCGGCACCGGCGGTTCGCGGCCGGCGCGCGGTGGCTGACCATCGCCGCCCCGCCCGAGGTCGCCGCCGACGCCGCCGCCGCGTTCTGGATCACCCTCAGTGGCGTGCTCACACCGTCGGTGTGGCGGCAGCGCCTGTTCGGCATCCCGCACGTCGGGTGGGAGTACACCTGGAGCGGCCGAGCGCTGACCATTCGGGTCTGGGTGCCCGGCACGGTGCCTTCCGGCGCGGTCGAAGCGGCCGTCCGCGCGGCCTGGCCTGCCGCCGCCGTGACCGTCGCCGACGCCGCCGCCCCGATCCCGCTGCAGACGGGTGAGCAGGTGGGTGGGGCGCACTGGCC
>NZ_JBSGJR010000809.1:0-2333 GCF_053605645.1 Micromonospora sp. NPDC003776 | reverse complement strand
CCGCGAGACTTCGAAGAAAGAGATAAGGACCATCGCCATGCTGGAGATCAGCAACCTCATCAAGTCCTACCCTGGTGAGAAGGCCAAGAAGAGCGCCAGCGGGCTGCGGCAGTGGTGCAGCACCGCGTGGCTGACCGAGCCGAGCAGCAGCCCGCCCAGGCTGCCCCGGCCGTGCGCGCCGACCACCGTCAGCTGCGCGTCCGTCGACTCCTCGACCATCGCGCGGGCCGGGTTGGCCGAGATCAGCTTCTGCCGGACCGGGACGTCCGGGTAGCGCTCGGTCCAGCCGGCCAGCGCCTCGGCGAGCACCCGCTCCTCCTCGGCGCGCAGCAGCTCCGGGTCGTACACCAGCGGCATGATGTCGCCGTAGGACTCCCGGTACGCCGGTGGCGCCGGGTAGAGCCAGGAGTGCACGGCGACCAGTTCGGTGCCGCGCTGCGCCGCCTCGGCGAAGGCGAAACCGATCGCCTCGTCGGAGAGCGCCGACCCGTCCACCCCGACCACCACCGGGCCGTCGGCGCGCGGCTCGTCCCGCACCACCAGCACCGGGCAGTCGGCGCGGGCCGACAGCTGCACGGCCGCCGAGCCGACCAGCAACTCGGCGAAGCCGCCCAGGCCCCGGTGCCCGAGTACGAGCAGCGCGGCCTCCCGGCTCTCCCGCAGCAGCACCGCGACCGGCCCGCCGTCGACCACCGCGCCGGTGATCTCCAGCTCGGCGTCGATCTTGCGCGCCTCGTCGACCGCCGCCGCGACCAGCTTGCCCGCCTCCTGCCGTACCTCCTCGTCGGGCAGTACGGCGGCGACCGGGCCCAGCGGGGTGCCGAGCAGCGGCCAGAGGAACGCGTTCACCACCCGCAGCGGCCGGTGCCGGGCCGCCGCCTCCCGGGCAGCCACCCGGACCGCGTCCAGCGCCGAGGGGGAACCGTCCACGCCCACGACAACGGGAGCGCCAGCTCTGTCGGTCATCACGTCCTCCTTCGTCCATCTCCAGCGTTCTCCCGTCGCCGGGCGGCCGACAGAGGCCCTGTGCCCGCGCGCCCCGGGACCATCGGCCCTGACGGTCCGGGTAATGCGGGAGTGGGATGGAGTCGGGACGATCGACAAGGAGGTCGAAAATGTCCACTGTCACCAAGTTCCGGGGCGGCGCGCTGGCGCCGTTCGACTGGACGAACCTGTCCTGGCTGCCGCTGCTGGCGCCGACCATCCGGGTCGAGGACTACCTCGACGGCGACCGGTACGTCGTCCGCGCCGAACTCCCGGGCATCGACCCGGCGAAGGACGTGCGGATCACGCGTACCGGCGAGAACCTGCGGCTGGACGTGGTCCGCCGGGAGAGCCACACGGACAAGGTCCACTCCGAGTTCCACTACGGCTCCTTCTCCCGGCTGATCCCGCTGCCGGCCGGCGTCCAGGAGGACACCCTCGCGGCCCGCTACGCGGACGGCATCCTCGAGATCACCGCGACCGTCGGCGCAACCGAGCCGACCGCGCGCGAGATTCCGATCACCGTGGAGCACGGCGCCGAGAAGTGACCCCGCCTACGAGGGACCCGGTCCACACCGGGTCCCTCACCCGATCGTGGAGGCGTGATGACCCCGCTGGAGATGCTCCGCGAACACCCCTTCCTCGCCGGGCTGCCCCAGGAGTGGCTGCCCCGGCTGACCGGCTACGCCCGCCCGGTGGTCTGGCACCCCGGGCACCGGCTGTTCCGCGCCGGCCAGCCCGCCGAGCGGTTCTGGCTGGTCCGCGGCGGCGAGGTGGCGCTGGACTTCCCGGTCCTCGGGCGCGGCGACGTCGGGATCGAGACCATCGGCCCGGGCGGGGTGCTCGGCTGGTCCTGGCTCTACCCGCCGTACCGCTGGCAGTTCGGCGCGGTTGCCGTGCAGCGCAGCACCGCGGTCGAGTTCAGCGCCGACGGGGTACGCCGGCTGATGGAGTCCGACGACGCGCTGGGCCGCCAGCTCACCACCCGCTTCATGTCCGTGGTGGTGGACCGGCTCCAGGCGTCCCGGGTACGCCTGCTCGACCTCTACGGTTACCCGACCTCCATGGCGAGCTGAGCCGCCGTACCGCTGCCGGCCGGGACGGTCACCGCGCGCCGAGCGGCCCGTCCAGGCCGGGGTCGACGCGCCGCCGGACAACCAGTTCCGTCACCTCCAGCCGGCCGATGCGCAGCTCCCGGATCACTGCCCGGCGGATGGCCAGGCGGCCGATCGCGAGCGCGCCCACCGCCACCGCGCCGAGCGCGGCCGCACCGAGCGCCAGCGGCGCGGCCGCCGTGGGGCCCAGCGCCCGCGGTCCGGCCGCGGTGGGCCCCACCCCCCGCGGGCAGG
>NZ_JBSGJR010000808.1:0-2343 GCF_053605645.1 Micromonospora sp. NPDC003776 | reverse complement strand
TCCACTCTTTCCCTCCCCGCCGCTCTTCCGATCTGCCGCCACCGGCGGGACCCCGGGTGGCGGCCGGACGCCGCTTCGCGTCGCCCGGCGCACGTCCTGCTCCAGCACCCAGCACATCCAGCACCTGACGGGGGACGACCCCGCGCGACACGACGGGGGGTAGCCCGATGGCGGGCCGCATGGTGGTCGGTTCCGCCGCACTGGCCGAGCTGGTGCGCCCGGCGAGCGCGCCGGATCCGGCGGGCGGCCACCGGGTGCTGCCCGTCCGGCGTGAGTTGACCGGGCTGCTGCCCCACCGCGGGCTGCGGCGCGGCAGCACCATCGCGGTCGGCACCGGGCAGCCCCGGCGCAGTGGCGGGACCTCGCTGATCCTCGCCCTGCTCGCCGAGGCGTCCCGGGCCGGCTCGTGGTGCGCCGTGGTCGGGGTGCCCACCTTCGGGGCCGGCGCGGCGGCCGAGGCCGGGATCGCCCTGGACCGGCTCGCCCTGGTGCCGAATCCGGGCCCCGAGTGGCCCACCGTCGTCGCCGCGCTCATCGACGGGGTGGACGTGGTGGTCACCGCCGTGCCGACCACGGTCTCCGCGTCCGTCGCCAACCGGCTGGCCGCCCGGGCCCGGCAGCGCGGCAGCGTGCTCGTCCCGTACGGCCGGTGGGACGGCGCGGACGTCACACTCCAGGTGGTCCGCGGGGTCTGGGAGGGGCTCGGGGCGGGCCGGGGCCGGCTGCGCCGCCGGGAGGTGACCGTCTCGGCGCGGGGACGGGGCGCCGCCGCCCGCCCCAAGGAGATCAAGGTCTGGCTGCCCGGCGACGAGCTGACCCGGGTCATCCCCCGGTCGGCCGGGGCCGGCGGCGCGGCGCGGCCGGCGCGTACCGCGTCGCTGCGCGTGGTGGCGCCGGCCACCGGGCCCGCTGCCGCCGCCGGATCCCGGCGCGGCGCGTTCACCGTGGTCGGGTCGGCATGACCGGTGCGCCGGTGCGGACCCTGCTGCTCTGGTGCCCGGACTGGCCGGTCCTCGCCGCCGAGATCGTCGACGGGGTGCCCGCCACCGACCCGGTCGTGGTGCTGCACGCCAACCGGGTGGTCGCCTGCTCCGAGCGGGCCCGCGCCGAGGGCGTCCGCCGCGGGCTGCGCCGCCGGGAGGCGCAGGGGCGCTGCCCACAGCTCACCGTCGTCGACCACGATCCCGGCCGGGACGCCCGGGCGTTCGAGCCGGTGGTGGCCGCCGTCGAGGAGGTGGCCGCCGGGGTGGAGGTGCTCCGGCCCGGGGCCTGCGCACTGGCCGCCCGGGGCCCGAGCCGTTACCTCGGCGGCGAGGAGGCGGCGGCCGAGCGGATCGTCGAGCACGTCGCCCAGACCTGCGCCGTGGAGAGCCAGGTCGGCATCGCCGACGGGGTCTTCGCCGCCGGGCTGGCCGCCCGGGACGGGCGGATCGTGCCGCCCGGCGGGAGCCCCGACTTCCTGGCCGCGCTGCCCGTCGAGGCGCTCGGCCGGCCCGCCCTGACCGACCTGCTGCGCCGTTTGGGGGTACGCACCCTCGGCGACTTCGCCGCCCTGCCCGCCGGCGACGTGCTGGCCCGGTTCGGGTTCGACGGGGCGCTGGCCCACCGGCTGGCCGCCGGCCGGGACCACCGGCCGCTCGCGGTCCGGCAGCCGCCGGCCGACCTGGCCGTCACCGCCGACTACGACGAGCCGCTCGACCGGGTCGACGCGGCGGCGTTCGCGGCCCGGATGCTGGCCGAGCAGCTGCACGAGCGGCTCGCCGGGTACGGGCTGGCCTGCACCCGGCTCGGCATCGAGGCGGTCACCGCGCACGGTCAGGAACTGCACCGGGTCTGGCGGCACGACGGCCTGCTCACTGCCGCGGCCATCGCCGACCGGGTCCGCTGGCAGTTGGACGGCTGGCTCTCCGGCAGCAACGGCCGGGGCGGCGCGCGCCCGACCCGCCCCACCGCCGGGATCATCCGGCTGCGGCTGGTGCCGGACGGGGTGCTCGTCCAGGCCGGCCTGCAACCCGGGCTGTGGGGGGAGACCGGCGAGGAGCGGGAGCGGGCGCACCGCGCGTTGAGCCGGGTGCAGGGCATCCTCGGTCCCGAGGCGGTGGTCACCGCCGTGCTCGGCGGGGGCCGCTCCCCGGCCGACCAGACCCGCCTGGTCCCGTGGGGCGACGAGCGCCGGCCCGCCCGCCCCGGCCCGCCGCCCCTGCCGGCCGGGCCGCCCCCGCCGCCCCTGCCGGCCGGGCCGGCCGGGCCGATCACGGGCGAGCCGACCCCGCCGGACGGCCCGGGGCCGACCGGGCCCGGCAGCCAGCCCTCGATCCACTCGGGATGGGCGCAGACCGTGGC
>NZ_JBSGJR010000807.1:0-2347 GCF_053605645.1 Micromonospora sp. NPDC003776 | reverse complement strand
GGCGGCGACCGGGGCGTGAACGCCCCGCGGGGGCGGGGGGGGCCCCCCGGGCCCCCCCCCCCGCCGACGGGGGGCGGCCCGCCCCCCGCGCCCCCGACTGCGGATCCGACCCGGTCGTTTCCGTGGCCGGCGTGCTCACGTCGGCGTCGGGGCCGGTCGACCGGATCGGCTCGGCGCCCGCCGTGCCCGAGGTCGTGCCCGAGCCGGACCCGTCGGCCGTCCCGGGTTCGGCGGCCGGCTCCGGCGACCCGGCGGACCGGCGGCCGAGACGCCACCGCCGCGAGGTCTGCCGGTCATCCGTGGCCACCGCGTCGACAGGCGCTTCCGCGGCCGAGCGGTCCGGGTCCAAGCTGGTCCCGTCGGCGGGCTCTTCGGCGCGTTGGCGGGGCAGCGTCACCCCCGCCCGCGCGGCGGCCCGTAGCTCGGCCCGTTGCGCCAGCGCGGCCACCAGGACCGAGCCGCCGACCCCGGCGATCACCGCGTACGGGGCGATCAGGTGGGCGGAGAGCTGCTCGGGGGCGATCGCCGCGAGCCGCGGCACGGCCAGCAGGTAGGCGAGCGCCACGAGGACCGGGCCGGCTGCTCCCGAGGCCGCCGCCCCGAGCCGCAGCTCCGGCACCCGGGCGCTACGCCGTGCGGCCAGCACGCCGATCAGCAGTGCGGAGCCCAGCGCGAGCAGGGCACCTGGCCAGTAGAAGTAGTCGCGGATCCAGAAGCGGTCGCTGTCCGCACTGATCTGCCAGATGCCGAGCTGTGCGGTGGTCAGGCCCCGGCCGGCGAGCACCCCGTCGACCACCGACACCACGGCGAGCAGCCAGAGCCAGCCGGTGGTGGCGACCAGGTTGCCGGCGGCCGCCCGGGAGTGCAGGGCCCAGACCGCCAGCAGCAGCCCGGCGACCAGCCCGACGGCGGCGTACCCGGCGGCGACCGTCTGCGGGGAGACGGTGTCCGGCACCCGGGCCGCGCGGGCCGGTACGGCGACCAGCAGCACGGTGATCAGCGCGCCCACCCCGGCGGCGACGGCCAGGAGGACGCTCCGCAGCGGACGGCCGGACTCCTCGTCGTCGCCCCGCAGCCGGTGGGCGCAGACCGCGCCGGCCACCACCGAGGTGGCGGAGATCCAGGTGGCCCAGGCGAGGCTCGCCACCCAGGCCGCCTCGACCCGGGTGCCGCCCGCCGACGACCAGTTGATGATGCCCAGGCCGTAGCCGAAGCCCAGCTGGGCCGCCCCCGTCCCGGCGGCGACGCCGAGCGCGGTGGCGACCGATCCTCCCCAGCCACGTCTGGACATGCCGGGGAGCGTAGCGTCCCAGGGTCGGCGCGGCGAGTCGTGGCGGGCTCCGCCGGTAGCCGGGGGCGGGTTGGTGGCGGTCGATACGGTCGCCGGTGACTGAGGCGGTGGACGCGATGACGGACAACGGGCAGCCGGAACGGCCGGCCGGCGTACGCGACGACCAGGGGCCGGGCCGGTCGAGGCTGCTCCTCGGCGGCGGGTTGGCCGTGCTGCTGCTCGCGGTGATCGGGGCGAGCGGCGGCTGGATGCTGGCCGGCGATCCGGACCGTCCCGTGTCGGCCGCCGGAACGCCGTCGACGTCGATCGAGGAGACCCCGACCGAAGCGGCGCCGAGTACGCCGTCCCCGCGCCCGTCCGCGACCCGGACCACCACGACGGCCCCGGGCCTGACCGTTCCCGAGCTGGTGGGCACGGACTTCGCGGAGGCGCGCCGGCAGCTACGCGACCGGAAGCTCGGCTGGCGCCTGGTGTTCGGCACCGGCTCCGACCGGTCGGTCCTGCGCACCTCTCCCGAGCCCGGTACGCCGGTCCGCCGCGGCGTGACGGTGACCCTCTGGGTCGCCGGTTCGGCACCGGCCGTCGCCGTACCGGACCTGATCGGGCTGGCCTGCGGTGACGCCGCGGACGACCTGTTCGAGGCCGGGCTCTATCCCCGCTACCGGACCGGCCGGAAGGGCGAGGTCACCGACCAGGACCCCGTCGCCGCCGCGCCGGCGCACTGGAACGACCGGGTCGACCTCACCTGCGGCGAGGAGCCGCAGGCAACACCGGTGGTCACCTCGTCGCCGACCCCGTGACCCCCGGCTCGCGGCGCTGATCCGCGCGGACGGTTGCTCGGGCCGATACGGTGGACGATCGAGGGCCAGGGCGCCCGACCCTGCGGGGAGAGGACGTGCGATGAGCGACGACCGCGAGGAGCCATCCGCGGGGGATCCCGACGCGACCCGCGCCCTGCCGCCCGACCGCCCCGCCGCCGACGTCGGCCGGAACGCCGCGGACGCCGACGCCACCCAGGCGTTGCCTCCGGAGCGCGCGGCCGAGGCCGACGCCACC
>NZ_JBSGJR010000806.1:0-2350 GCF_053605645.1 Micromonospora sp. NPDC003776 | reverse complement strand
GCCCGAGCGCGCGCAGCGCCCCGGTGCCGCCGTCGGTGGACGCGGAGCCGCCGAGGCCGATGACGAGGCGGCTGGCCCCGGCGTCGAGGGCGGCCCGGGCGACGGCGCCGAGCCCGTAGGTGTGGGCGCCGCGCGGGTCGGGGGTGGCCATCAGCGGCAGGCCGCTGGACTGGGCGAGTTCCAGTACCGCCGCCCCGTCGGCGAGCAGCAGCCAGGCGGCGGTGACCGGCCGGCCGTCGGGTCCGGGCACGGCCAGGGTGCGGCGTTGCGCGTCGGGCAGCGCGGCGGCGAAGGCGTCGACGGTGCCTTCGCCGCCGTCGGCCAGGGGGAGCAGCCGTACGTCGTCGTCGGGCCGGTGGGCGAGCCAGCCGTTCCCGAGGGCGCGGGCGGCGTGTTCGGCGGTGATGCTGCCCTTGAAGGAGTCCGGTGCGACGACGACGCGCATCAGTCGGCCATGACCAGCTGGAGGTAGCGGTCCTTCATGGTGGCGAGGACCTCGTCGGGGTCGGTGGCCCACACCTCGGCGTTGAAGATCTCCACCTCGGTGTCGCCGGTGTAGCCGGCCTGCTCGACGGCCCGCCGGAAGGGCGGGAAGTCGATGTGGCCGTCGCCCATCATGCCCCGGCCCAGCAGCACGTCGGCCGGGAGCGGGGTGAGGAAGTCGCAGACCTGGAAGCTGGCGATCCGGTCGCCGGCCCGGGCGATCTGCCGCCACACGTCCGGGTCCCACCAGATGTGGAAGGTGTCGACCACGACGCCGACCTGCGCGACGGGGAACGGTTCGGCGAGGTCGAGCGCCTGCCCGAGGGTGGACAGGACGGCCCGGTCGGCGCAGTACATGGGGTGCAGGGGTTCCAGCGCCAGCCGCACACCCCGCTCGCCCGCGTACGGGGCCAGTTCGGCCAGGGCATCGGCGACCCGCTGCCGGGCGCCGATCAGGTCACGGGACCCGGGCGGCAGACCGCCGACCACCATGACCAGGCAGTCGGTGCCCAGCCCGGCGGCCTCGTCGATGGCGCGCCGGTTGTCCTGGAGCGCCTCGCGGCCGGCCTCGCCGTCGGCGGTGAGGAAGCCGCCGCGGCACAGCGACGACACCCGCAACCCGGCGTCGGCGACCAGCTTCGCGGCGGCCGGCACGCCGATCTCGGCGACGGGTTCGCGCCACAGTCCGATGGCGGGGATGCCGGCCCGGACGCAGCCGTCTACGGCCTCGCGCACCGACCAGCGTTGCGTGGTGCGCTGGTTGAGCGACAGCCGCGCCAGGCTCGGATCCACGGCGTTCATGCGGTCACCCCCGCGACCGACAGGTAGCGGCGCATCCGGTCGACGGCCAGTTCGGGGTCGAGCAGCAGGCCGGCGGTGTCGGCGAGGCGGAACGTCTGCACCAGGTGGGGGACGCTGCGGCCGCTGTGCAGGCCGCCGACCATGGTGAAGCCGGGCTGGAAGCCGTTGAGCCAGGCCAGGAACGCGATGCCGGTCTTGTAGTACTGGGTCGGCGGGGCGAACACGTGCCGGGACAGCGGCACGGTGGGGTCGAGGATGTCCCGGAAGCCGGCGGTGTCGCCGGCGTCGAGGCGTTGCAGGGCCGCCGACGCGGCCGGGGCGATGGCGGCGAACGCGCCCAGCAGGGCGTGGCTGTACCGCCCGGCGTCGCCGGCGATCAGTTCCGGATAGTGGTAGTCGTCGCCGGTGTACACCTTGACGGTGGGCGGCAGCAGTTCCCGCAGCTGGACCTCCCGCGCGGCGTCGAGCAGGGACACCTTCACCCCGTCGATGACGTTGGCGTGGGCGTGGATCAGCGTCACGAACGTCTTGGTCGCCTCGTCGAGGTCGGCGGATCCCCAGTAGCCGGCCAGGGCGGGGTCGAACATGTCGCCGAGCCAGTGCAGCACCACCGGGGTGCTGGTCTCGCGCAGCACCTGCTCGTAGACGCGCAGGTAGTCCTCGGGGCCGGTGGCGAGGGCGGCGAGCTGCCGGCTGGCCATGACCACCGGGGTGGCGCCGCAGTCCTGGACGAAGGCGACCTGCTCGGCGTAGGCGGTGACGACCTCGTCGAGGGTGTCGGGCACGCCGGTGAGCTGGTCGGTGGCGGCGCCGGCGACGATCCGGCCGCCGCAGGCGGCGGCCTCGGCGGCGCTGCGGCGGATCAGTTCCCGGGTGGCGGCCCAGTCCAGGCCCATGCCGCGTTGGGCGGTGTCCATCGCCTCGGCGACGCCGAGCCCCCAGGACCAGAGGTTGCGTCGTACGTCGAGGGTGGCGTCCCAGTCCAGCCGGGCGGGCTGGCCGGGGGCGTTGTCGGCGTGCGGGTCGGCGACCACGTGCGCGGCGGCGTACGCGATCCGGCTGGCCG
>NZ_JBSGJR010000805.1:0-2363 GCF_053605645.1 Micromonospora sp. NPDC003776 | reverse complement strand
ACCGCGCCGGTCACCTCGGGACCCCGGATCTCCTTCGCCACGTCGACGCCGTCAACGGTCACGCCGTATCCCCCTCATCGGGCAGGTCGAACGGGTGTGGCATGGTTGAAGGCGTGATTCCGGCTGGCGAGCGTTCAGGTGCCACCGGCCCCGGCGGTCGCCCGGGCCGGGAGAGCACGGGTCAGTTCGGCGCGCTCGGGCTGCACCTCGCCGATCCGCGCGTCGAGGCGTCCGTGCTGGACATTCTCGAGCGGGTCGAGGTCGACCTGCGGGCCAGCGTGGCCAGCGCCGATCCGCTCGTCACCGAGGCGGCCCGCCACCTGGTCGAGGCCGGCGGCAAGCGGTTCCGTCCGCTCCTGGTGGCGCTCGGCGCCCAGTTCGGCGATCCGACCGGCGACCAGGTCGTACCGGCCGCCGTGGTGATGGAGCTCACGCACCTGGCGACGCTCTACCACGACGACGTCATGGACGAGGCCGTGGTGCGCCGGGGCGCCCCGAGCGCCAACTCCCGCTGGACCAACTCGGTCGCCATCCTGGTCGGCGACTACCTCTTCGCCCGGGCCGCGGACATCTCCGCGGAGCTGGGCCCCGACGCGGTACGTCTCCAGGCGCGCACCTTCGCCCGGCTGGTGCACGGGCAGATCGCCGAGACGGTCGGCCCCCGCGGCAGCGACCCGGTTGCGCACTACCTGCACGTCATCGCCGAGAAGACCGGCTCGCTGATCGCCACCTCGGCCCGCTTCGGCGGCATGTTCGGCGGCGCGTCGGCCGAGCGCATCGAGGCCCTGGCCGGCTACGGCGAGACCATCGGGGTGGCCTTCCAGCTCTCCGACGACCTGCTCGACATCGCCAGCGAGTCGGTGCAGTCCGGCAAGACCCCGGGCACCGACCTGCGCGAGGGGGTGCCGACCCTGCCGGTGCTCTACGCGCTCGCGTCGGACGACTCGGATGCCGCCAGCGTACGGCTGCGGGAGATCCTGGCCACCGGCCCGCTGGTGGACGACGCGCTGCACGCCGAGGCGCTCGGCCTGCTCCGCGAGTCCCCGGCGCTCAAGCGCGCCCGGGAGACGGTCCGCAGCTACGCCGAGGACGCCCGCGCGCGGCTCGCCCCGCTCCCGGAGAGCCCGGCCCGCCGCGCCCTCGAGTCCCTCTGCGACTACATCGCCGACCGCACCAGCTGACCCGGTCCGCCGGCCGTATGCTCGGCGCGGACGGTGGTCGATGAGCCCCGCCGAAGGGGAGTTGCGGTGCGGACCAACCGGGTCGAGGCGTTCAGCGACGGTGTCTTCGCCATCGCCATCACGCTGCTGGTGCTGGAGATCCGGGTGCCCGAGGAGACCGAGCGGCTCGGCCGGGAGCTGCTGGCTCTCTGGCCTTCCTACCTCGCGTACGGGATCAGCTTCCTGCTGATCGGCCTGGTGTGGGCCAACCACCACGTGATGTTCGAGAACATCGCGCGGGTCGACCGGGTGCTGCTCTTTCTCAACACGCTGCTGCTGGCGAACGTGGCGGCGCTGCCGTTCACCACCGCCGTGCTGGCCCGCGCGGTCAGCTCGGGGCACGGGCAGCCGCTGGCCGTCGCCGTCTACGGCGCCTGGCTGGTCGTCGGCGGGGTGTTCTTCAACGCGGTCTGGCTCTGGGCGCGCCACCGACCGGAGTTGCTGACCCCGGGCCTCTCCCGGACCTGGGTCGACCAGGTGGCCCGCCGGTTCGTGCTGGGGCCGGCGATGTACCTGGTCGGCACGGTGCTGGCGGCGTTCTCCTGGCAGCTGGCCGTTGCGGTCTTCGCCGCGTTGATCGTCTTCTACTGGCTGCCGGTCGCGGACTGGCGGTCGAACCGGGGCGGCGGCGAGGACCGACGCGACGGGCCGGCCGAGCCGGTGGCCGACTGAGCCGGCGGGTTCAACGGGCGCCACCCAGCATCCGGCTGCCGGTGAGCATCAGCAGGGCGGCCAGCAGCATCGCCACCCCGGCCGTCGCCCACATCGCCGGGTAGCCGAGGGCGTGGGCCAGGGCCCCGAGGCCCAGCGGGCCGAGGCAGCCGCCCGCGTACACCCCGGTCTGGGTGATCGAGGTGGCGGCGGCCGGGGCCTGCGGGTGGAGCTTGACCACGGCGAAGTTCATCAGCCCGGGCCAGGCCCAGCCGAGGCCGAAGCCGAGCACCACGCCGGCGACGAGCGGCACCGCACCGGGCACCGCGAGCAGGGCGAGCCCACCGGCACCCACCACGAGCATGCCGGCGATCAGCGCCACGTGACCGCTCTCCCGCCGGTCGGCGAGCCAACCGGCGCCCACCCGGGCCGCCACGCAGACCGCGCTGCCCAGGGTGAGGGTGAGGCCGGCGAGGCCGGGGGAGAGGCCCC
>NZ_JBSGJR010000804.1:0-2377 GCF_053605645.1 Micromonospora sp. NPDC003776 | reverse complement strand
CGACCAGCGCCGACCAGTCGCGGGCGCCGGGCGCAGGGGAGGTCATCGCGGCGCGGGCGGCGCGCACCTTGGGCAGCGGCAGCCGCAGCGCCCAGCGCTTGAGCCGGGGCAGCGCCTCGGTCAGGTCGACGGCGATCACCGTCTCGACGGCGCCCTGCCCGGTGACCAGCGGGGCGATCTTGTCCCAGACGACCGCGACCCGGGCGCCGTGGTCGGTGAGCTGGTGGGCCAGTTCCGCGGCCGTGTAGAGCGGGTTGTGCTCGACCACCACGGCGCCGAGGCGCAGCGCCGCGTAGAAGGCGACCACGTGCTGCGGGCAGTTGGGCAGCACCAGGGCCACCCGGTCGCCGGGCCCGACGCCGAGCCGGCGCAGCGCCTCGGCCGCCCGGGACACCTGGTCGGCCAACTCGGCGTAGCTGGTGGTGGCGCCGTAGAAGTCGAGCGCCACCCGGGGGCCGAACCGGCGGGCCGCGTCGGTCAGCAGGTCCACCAGCGAGCCGGCCGGCTCGGCGATGATGGCCGGTACGCCGGGGGCGTAGCTGCGGGTCCAGGGGCGCTGCGCGGTCGCGTCCATCGCCGGGTCTCCTCGTGGCCGGGGGTGGCCGAGCGGACACGGTCGGCCACCACCCGGTCAACTTACCAGTTGGTAACCTACGCTGACGTAGCCGGCTCGGGAGCGAGCAAGCGCTGGTACCGCTCGGCCGGCCAACCGACGATCACCTTGGACCGCAGGCTCGCGCCGAGCCGCCGGTAGAAGCGTTGCGCCGCCTCGTTCTGCGGCTTGACCTCCCAGCGGATGGTGAGGCCGTCGGCGGCCGCGGTACGGGCCAGCGCCAGCATCAGGACCCGGCCCACCCCGGCGTTGCGGGCCGCCGCGCGGACCCAGAGGTCGTCCAGCGCGAGGATGTCCCGGCCGGACCACAGGTGCAGCCGGCGCAGCGCCGAGACGTAGCCGAGCGGCTCGCCGCCCCGCTCGGCGAGCAGCACGGTGACGTCGTCGCGGCCGAGCAGTTCAGCCCACCGGGCGGCGGTGACGGTGACGTGTGCAGCGTCGCCCTCATGGGCGGCGATCTCGGTGACCAGGGTGTGCACGGTGGCGGCGTCGGCCGGGCCGGCGCGGCGGATGGTAACGGATTGGGTCATGGTCTACTCCTTACCGGACGGGGGCTGCCGGTGGTAGGCCGGCAGCCCCGGGAATCAGGGCGTGGCGATGGCGGCGAGGACGTCCAGCCGGGCGGCGCGCCGCGCGGGCAGCAGCCCGGCCAGCAGGCCGGCCGCGAGAGTGACGGCCAGCACCAGCGCCAGCCGGCCCGCCGGCACGGCCAGCGGCAGCGGGGCGTCGCGGCCCAGCGCGGCCACCGTGGCGGCGGCCAGGCCGGCGCCCAGCGGCAGGCCGAGCACCGCCGCGAGGGCGGCGACCAGCACCGCCTCGCCGCGCACCAGCCAGCCGAGCTGCCGGCGGGTCATCCCGACCGCGCGCAGCAGCCCCAGCTCGCCGGTCCGCTCGGTGATCGACAGGGCCAGCGTGTTGGTGATACCGAGCAGGGCGATCAGCACGGCCAGCATCAGCAGCGCGGTGACGAGGCCGAGGATCTGGTCGATCGACGCGGTCCGGGCGGCCACCGCGGCGGCCTGGTCACGCAGCTCGGCGGTCGGGTGGTCGGCCAGCGCCGCCCGGACCGCCCGCTCCGCGGCGGCCCGGTCCACCCCGTCGGCGGTACGGATCAGCACCCCGGCGTCCACGTTCTCGCTGTACAGCTGGGCGTACGTGGCCAGCGAGACCAGGTAGTCGGTGGCGAGCGCGCGGGCGTCGCGGTCCCGCAGCAGGCCGACAACCCGCAGCTGCCGGGTGCCGACCCGGGAGAAGGTCATCGGCAGCGGGTCGCCCATCGCCAGCCCTCGCTCCCGCGCCACGTGCTCGGCCAGCACGATCCCGCCGCCGTCCAGCGCGGACAGCGAGCCGGCGACGAGGTGCAGCCGGGTCACCCGCGGCAGGGTCGCCGGGTCGACCGCGGTCAGCGCGCGTACGGCGTCACCGTCGCGCCAGTGCCCGTACCGCAGGCGGGAGGCGACGGCCACTTCGGGCAGCCGGGCGACGTGCTCCGCCACGGCGGCGGAGAGCCCGCCGAGCATCTCGTTGCGGCCGCTCTCCACCACGTGGTCGGCGGTGATCACCTCGGCGTACGACTGGCGGACCGCGTCCCGGACCGAGGCGCCGAGCACCGCCGTGAAGGCGACCAGGGCGATCCCGAGGCCGAGCGCGAGGGCGGTCGCCGCGGTGCGGCGCGGGGTACGGGCCGCCGAGTCCGTGGCCAGCCGGCCGGTGATGCCGAGCGCGGCGAAGGGGCGGCCGAGCAGGCGTACCACCGGCGGGGTG
>NZ_JBSGJR010000803.1:0-2391 GCF_053605645.1 Micromonospora sp. NPDC003776 | reverse complement strand
GCCCGGGGACGGCGAAGCCGGCCCGGTCCGGACCGTCGTTGGTGACCGCCCAGCCGGGCAGGACGGCGTAGATCCGGTCCCCGTCGGCCTGCGCGTCGGCGAGCCGGCGCAGCGCGACCACGCCGACGCCGGAGCCGAAGCCGGACCCGTTGGCGCCCTCGTCGAAGGCGCGGCAGCGGCCGTCCGGGGAGGCCAGCCCACCAGGGGTGTGCCGGTGCCGGGGCCAGGTGACGGTGACCCCACCGGCCAGGGCGATGTCGCACTGGTAGTCGGCGAGGCTCTGGGCGGCGAGGCAGACCGCGACCAGTGAACTGGAGCAGGCGCTCTGCACCGCGAGAGCCGGCCCGGTCAGCCCCAGCCGGTACGCGACCTGCCCGGGCAGGTGGTCGGTGAACTGCCGGCCGACCAGCCGCGCCTCCCAGTCGTCCGGGTCGACGTCGCCGACCACGGCCGGGTTGTCGAGCAGGTGGAAGAGGAAGTAGCGGTTGGCGGAGGTGGACGAGTAGACCCCGATCAGGCCGGGGAACCGGGACGGGTCGTGCCCGGCGTCCTCCAGCGCCTCCCAGGCGGTCTCCAGGAAGAGCCGGTGCTGGGGGTCGGTACGGGCGGCCTCGTCGGCGCCGAAGGAGAAGAACTCGGCGTCGAAATCGGCCACCCCGTCGAGCCGGCCGACGGCCCGCACGTGGCGGGGATCCCCGCGCAACCCCGGCCCGATGCCGAGCGCGGCCAGCTCCGCGTCGGTGTACTCGTGGATCGAGTCGACCCCGGTGCACAGGTTCCACCAGTAGGTGGCCACGTCCGGGGCGCCCGGAAAACGGCCGGCGAGCCCGACCACGGCGATCTCGTCGCCGGTGTATTCGCGGGCCGCCGTGGCGGGCGCGGCCGGTACGGGCAGCACCGGCGCGCGGACCCCCTCGGGCGGGGCGTCGAGCAGCGCCGCCTGGGCGGCCACCGTCGGGTGGTCGAAGAGGCGCAGCATCGGCAGCCGCACCCCGAAGTGCTCGGCGATCCGCTGCTGCACCTGGCCGAGGAGCAGGGACTGGCCGCCGACGTCGAAGAAGCCGTCGGTGCGGCCGACCGCCGGGCGGCCCAGCACCACGCACCAGATGTCGTGCACGATCCGTTCGGTCGCGGTGGCCGGGGCCTCCCCGGGCGGCACCGTCCCGGCCGGGTCGGGCAGCGCCCGCTCGTCGACCTTGCCGGTCACGGTGAGCGGGAACTCGTCGAGCACCACCACCGCGCGGGGCAGCGCGTACTCGGGTAGCGCCGCGGCGAGGGCGGCCCGCAGCGTGCTCCCGTCCGGCCGGGTCCCGTCGGCCGGTCGGACGTACGCGAGCAGTTCACCGTCGCGGGCGATGGCCCGTACCCCGGCGACGCCGGGCTGGGCGGCCAGCACCCCCTCGATCTCGGTCAGTTCGACCCGGTGGCCGCGCACCTTGACCTGCCGGTCGAGCCGGCCCAGGCAGACCAGGTCACCGCCGGGCAGCCGCCGGCCGAGGTCGCCGGTGCGGTACGCCCGCACCCCGTCGGCGTCCACGGTGAACCGGTCGCTGTCCTGGTTGAGGTAGCCGGGAGCGAGGTGCGGGCTGCGCACGACGATCTCCCCGGTGTCCGGGGCGAGGGTCAGCTCGTAGCCGGGGAACGCGGTGCCGACCGGCAGCGGGCCGGCGGCGGCCGGGTCCACGGTGGACATCGGCAGCGCGTACCGCGCCACGAAGGTCATCTCGGTGGCGCCGTAGCCGTTGACCAGCTCGCAGTCCGGCGCGAACCGGCCCCGGCCGCGGGCGGCGTCGGCCCAGCTCGCCTGCTCGCCACCGAGCAGCACCACCCGGACGGCGTCGAGCCGCCGCTCGCCGAGGGCGTCGAGCAGGAAGCGGTAGACGGTGGGGGTGCAGTGCAGCACGGTCGCCCGGTGCCGGTCGAGCTGCTCGACCGCGTACGCGAGGCCCTGCCTGCGCAGGTCCACGGGGATCACCGCGGCGCCGGTGAGCAGCGCCGGGTAGAGGTCGGGGATGGCGGCGTCGAAGCTGAACGAGGCGAGCAGGCTCAGCCGGTCGCCCGCCCCGATGGCGAGGGCACCGATCTGGTTGTCGACGACGTGCGCGAGGTTGCGGTGGGTCTGCCCGACCGCCTTGGGCACGCCGGTGGAGCCGGAGGTGAACAGCACGTAGGCGAGCGCGTCCGGGTCGACCGGGGCCGGCCGCAGCGGGGCGGGCGGGACGTCGTCGAGCGCCACCACGGTGCGGTCGCCGGCCAGCTCGCGGGCCAGTTCACGGTGTTCGGCCGCGCAGGCGACGAGGTCCACCCCGGCGGCGGTGAGCATGCGGCGCAGCCGGTCGACCGGGAAGCCCGGGTCCAGCGGCACGTACGCGCAGCCGGCGGCGAGGGCGC
>NZ_JBSGJR010000802.1:0-2405 GCF_053605645.1 Micromonospora sp. NPDC003776 | reverse complement strand
GCGGGCGGCAGGACGCCGGCCAGGTCGAGGCCGCCGGCCATGCCCCGGGTGGCCGCGCCCCACCGACGCGCCGCACCCCGCCAGCCGGCCTGCGCGACCCGCCCGTTCTCCTCGCTACGCAGCCGCTTCACCAGGTCACCGGTGTTGATCAGGACCGGGCAGGCGGTGGCGCACATGCCGTCGACCGCGCAGGTCTGCACCGCGTCGTAGTCGTACGCCGACTCCAGCTCGCCGGCCAGGGCCAGGTCGCCGTCGGCGCGGGCGGCGGCGATCTCCCGGCGCAACACGATCCGCTGCCGGGGGGTGGTGGTCAGGTCGCGGCTCGGGCAGACCGGCTCGCAGTATCCGCACTCGACGCAGCGGTCCACCTCCTCCTCCACGGTCGGCACCGTCTTCAGGTGCCGCATGTGGACCTCGGGGTCGTCGCTGAGCAGCACGCCCGGGTTGAGCACCCCGGCGGGGTCGCAGAGGGTCTTCAGCTCGCGCATCACCTCGTACAGCTCGTCGCCGAACTGGCGGCGCACGTACGGGGCCATCACCCGGCCGGTGCCGTGCTCGGCCTTGAGCGTGCCGCCGTGGCCGAGGACCAGGTCGACCATCTCCTCGGTGAAGTCGGCGTAGCGGGCCGGCGCGGCGCCGTGGGAGAACCGCTCGTTGAGCATGAAGTGCAGGTTGCCGTCCTTGGCGTGGCCGAAGATGACGCTCTCCTCGTACCGGTGCCGGGCGAACAGGTCGGCGAGGGCGGCGCAGGTGTCGGCGAGCGCGGCCACCGGGACGGCGATGTCCTCCAGCAGCGCGGTGGTGCCGGACGGACGGGCGCCGGCGACGGCCGCGTACAGGCCCTTGCGGATGTGCCAGAGCGCCGCCCGGGCCGGCGCCTCCCCGCTGAGCCGGGCCGGGGCGGTCAGCGGCAGCTCGGCCAGCACCGGCCGCGCCGCCGCCACCCGCGCCGCCAGGGCCTCCGGATCGGACTCCTGCCACTCCACCAGCAGCGCCGCGTGCTCGCGCACGGCCAGGCCGCGCAGCGCGGCGTCCGCCTTCGGGTCGACCTGCGCGACCCGCAGGGCGGCGGCGTCGAGCAGCTCGACCGCCGCCGGCCCGGCCGCCACCAGGGCCGGCATCGCGGCCATCGCCGCGCCGAGGGTGTCGAAGACGAGCAGGCCGGTCGCGGCGTGCCGGTGCACGGGTACGGTCCGGAAGGTCGCCGCCGCGACGAAGGCGAGGGTGCCCTCGCTGCCCACCACGAGCCGGGTCAGCAGGTCGGCGGGCGAGTCGTGGTCGAGGAAGGCGTTCACCCCGTAGCCCATGGTGTTCTTCATGGCGTACTGGGCGCGGATGCGGCGCACCGAGTCGGGGTTGCCGCGCACCCGGTCCCGCAGCCGCAGCAGGCCGGCGTGCAGCGCCGGTTCGGTGGCCCGCAGCCGCTCGTCGGCGTCCGGCGCGCCGGTGTCGAGCAGGGTGCCGCTGGGCAGCACCAGCAGCACCGACTCCAGGGTCCGGTAGGTGTTGTACTCGGTGCCGCAGGTCATGCCGCTGGAGTTGTTGGCCACCACGCCGCCCACAGTGCAGGCCGACTCGCTTGCCGGGTCCGGACCGAGCTTGCGGCCGTACGGGGCGAGCCGGGCGTTGACCTGCCGCAGCACCACCCCGGGCTGCACCCGCACCCGCCGCCCCTCGTCGAGGACGTCGAGGGCCCGGAAGTGCCGGCGGGTGTCCACCAGGAGCTGGTCGGTGACCGCCTGCCCGCTGAGGCTGGTGCCGCCGGAGCGGAAGGTCAACGGGGTGCCGGTGCGGTGGCTGTGCCGCAGCAGCGCGGCGACCTGATCGGCGTCGGCCGGGGTCACCACGGCGCTGGGGTGCAGCAGATAGTGGGAGGCGTCGTGGGCCAGCCGGAGCCGGTCCGCCGCCCGGGTCCGCACCCCGCCGGGCACCACCGCCTCCAGCCCGGCCCGGACGTCCCCGCTCAGCTCCGCCATGGTCGCCGCACCTCCCCCGCCCACCCTAACCAGGAGCGGGACCGGCGCGCCCTGACCCCTTGCAACTTGCATAGACCGTGATAGATACTCGCCGTCAAGCGTTCGCCGAGGTCACACCCCGATCCGACCGCGGCGCTACGGCATGGGCGCCGACGCAACCGGCGGCCCTCCACGTCCTAGGAGGAGACCCGTGAGAATCCGCCGTAGTCGACTCACCCCCCTGCTCGCCGCGACCGTCGGCCTGGTGGCCGCCGGCGCGTTCACCGTGCCGGCCTCGGCCGCCCCGAGCTACACCGCCGACCAGCTCGCCCGGGTCGACGCCGCCGTGGCGGCCTCCGGGGTCGACGGCATCGCCTGGCGGGTGGACGCCGCGTCCCGCCGGGTCGTGGTGACCGCCGACGAGAGCGTCTCCGCCGCCGAGCTGGCCAC
>NZ_JBSGJR010000801.1:0-2408 GCF_053605645.1 Micromonospora sp. NPDC003776 | reverse complement strand
TCGGCGCGGTGGTCGGCCTGGCCGTGGTGGCCCTGCTGCTGCCGGTGAACCCGCTGCGGGTGCTGGACCGGGCGGCCGAGCCGGTGTTCGCCGGCCTCACCGCGCGGCTCGACGCCGTCGCGCACGCCCTGGCCTACCGGGACGCCGACGCCGCGATCCGTGCCCTGGAGGACCTGCGCGCGTTGGACGCCGACGTGGGCCGGCTCAACGACGCGATCAGCGGGGCCGAGGAGGTGGTCACCATCGCGCCGGCCCGCTGGCACCGCCGCGCCCAGTTCCACCGGTACGCCAACGCCACCGACCACCTCGAGCGGCTGATCCTGTACGCCCGGTCGGTGGCCCGGCGCGCTGCGACCGCCCTGCAGTACGACGAGCCCGTACCGGCGGAGCTCGCCGACGCCGTGGACCGGCTCAGCGCGGCAGTCCGCGAGCTGCGCCGGGAGTGCCGCTCCGGCAGCGACGACCTGTCCGGTACCCGACGGCTGGTCCGGGAGAGCGCCGAGCTGGCCGGCCGGGCCTGGGCGCGGGGCGTCCGCTCCTTCGGCGACGGGATCATCACCGACCTGCGCACCGCCGACAGCGAGCTACTGCGGGCCACCGGATGCGAGCCGCGGGACGCCAACGCGATGGTGCGCCGGGCGGCCGGCGCGGGGGAGGCGCAGCTGCGCCCGCCCGTACGGGCCCGGATGATCCGGCCGAAGCGGCACACTCCGCGCAACCGCCGCCGGGTCAGGATCATGCGGCGCACCCGTCACCGACGTCGGTCCCAGCCGTGGCGGTCAGCAGGCCACCCACCGGAAACTGGCTCCTCCCGCGGCCGGGCCGCCTGACTAGCGTCTGACCATGAGCATCGACCCGGAGTTGTTGCGCGGGCGTTTCGCCGCCCTCACCACCGCCCACGTCGCCGACGCCTGCCTCCGGGCGGGCGTCCCGGTGCGCTGCGCCCCCGCCGAGGTCCGCCCGGTGCTGCCCGCTGGGCGGATGGCCGGGCGGGCGCTGCCCACCCGGCACGTCGGCAGCGTGGACATCTTCCTCGAAGCCATCGACCGGGCCGCGCCCGGCGACGTGCTCGTCGTGGACAACGACGGACGTACCGACGAGGCCTGCGTCGGCGACCTGGTCGTGCTGGAGGCACAGACGGCGGGCCTGGCCGGCCTGGTGGTCTGGGGCCTGCACCGCGACACCGCGGACATCCGCGCGGTCGGGCTGCCGGTGTTCAGCCTCGGCGCGACACCGACCGGGCCGCAGCGCCTCGACCCCCGGCCCGCCGACGCGCTGGCCTGCGCGCGGGTGGGGGAGTGGACCGTCGGCCCCGGCGACGTCGTGCTGGCCGACGAGGACGGGGTCCTGTTCGTGCCGGCCGACCGGGTGGCGGAACTGTTCGCCGCCGCCGAGTCCATCCGGGACACCGAGCGGCGGCAGGCCGACCTGATCCGGGCTGGCGACCCGCTGCGCGCGCAGGTCGGGTTCGGCGCGTACCTGACGGCCCGGGCGGAGAACCCGGCGCTGACCTTCCGGGAGCACCTGCGCGCCGTCGGCGGCGCGATCGAGGAGTAGTCAGCCGGCCTCGTACGCGGCCACCAGGCGCTTCGGGGCCTGGTGCCCCTTCGTGGCGGTTCAGGCCCCCCGGGCGTACAGGGCCAGCCGTACCCGGTTGGGGCTGTTGGTCTTGGTCATCAGGCTGGTGATGTGGGTCTTCACCGTGGTGACCCCGATGTGCAGCCGCTCGGCGATCTCGCTGTTGGACAGTCCCTCGGCGACCAGGTCCAGCACGTCATGTTCGCGGGCGGTGAGCCCGTCGACCGGGCGGGGCGCCCCGGCGCGGGCCTGCACCGCCCGCTGGACCAGCCGGCGCAGCACCTCCTGGCTGAACGGGCTGTCCCCGCCGGCGGCCCGGCGGATGCCGTCGAGCAGGTTGGCCGGCGGCGCGTCCTTGAGCAGGAAGCCGCAGGCGCCCGCGGTCAGCGCCGGGTAGAGGTGGTCGTCGTCGCCGAACGTGGTGAGCACCAGCACCCGGGTGGCGGGACGGTCGGCGAGGATACGGCTGGTGGCGGTGATCCCGTCGACGCCGGGCATCCGCAGGTCCATCACCACCACGTCGGGCCGCAGCCGCGCGGCCAGGGCGACGCCGTCCCGCCCGTTGTCGGCCTCGCCGACCACCTCGAGGTCGGGCTGGGCGTCGCAGAGCATACGCAGGCCCGCGCGGATGAGGTGCTGGTCGTCGACCAGCAGGACGCGGATCATGCCGGCTCCGGCGCGGCCGTCGCGGTGCGCTGGCCGGGCGGCTGCCCGCCGGTCGGCTCGGCCCCGACCCCGGCCGGCAGGACGGTGCGGACCCGCCAACCCGCGCCGGTCGGCCCGGCCTCCAGCGCGCCGCCGAGCACCTCGACCCGCTCCCGCATGCCGGT
>NZ_JBSGJR010000800.1:0-2410 GCF_053605645.1 Micromonospora sp. NPDC003776 | reverse complement strand
TCTGGGGGGTTGTCACCTACTCCTCGGGGGGGTGGGGGGGGGCTTAAACACGGTCGAGGCCCGCGGAGGGCGCCCTCCGCGGGCCTCGACATCAGATCAGAAGCATTCCCTGGCACTCGGGCCGACGTTCACCTTGAGCTTGAGGCCGTTCAGGGTGAAGACGCCGGCGCTGGTGGAGCGGGCCACCTGCTTCAGGTCGGTGATGACGACCTTGTCAGCGCTCTGGCCGAACGACTTGGGCGCGGCCGGCTGGGACGGGTTCATGTCGTTCGCGTCCCGGCCGATCTTGATGTTCTTGAACTCCGCGTCGCCCTCCAGGGAATCCATGTCGATCAGCAGGTCGCTGGCGGTGGCCGGCTTGCCGCCGCCACCGGCGTTGATGGTCAGCACGATCGGCACGCCCGGGATGCTGGCGTTCACCGACTGGCAGAGGTCGTACAGCTTGGCGCTGCCGATCTCGGAGACGGCCACCGGGTGCTGCGTGCCGTCCGACTCCTGGGCGATACCGCCGTACTGCTTGAAGCCGTCACCCTCGAGCTTCGAGGCGCCGACCTTGAAGGTCTGGCCCGAGACGGCGAACGAGGCGGCGATGGCGCCGTTCGCCATGCCCAGCACGATGCCGCCGGCCACGACGGTCGCCGGCACCATCATCGCGGCGAAGCGACGCCAGCGGGTGCCACCACTCACCTGGCGGTCTTCCGATTCACTCACAAGGTCCTCCTCGACGGGGGTGCGTCACCGACCGCGGACGCGACTCGGGACGGGGAAAGCTGCGGGGCGGCGCGGCGACCGTGTGCCGACGGGCCGCGCAGTACGCGGATTGGATGCTCTCGCGAAGCGACACACCTCACAAGCCCCTTGCTACTGGCGGGTAACACAACCGTGGTATCAAGATCGCCAAGGGTTACCAACGGTTAACATCCCGACAGCAACAAGTCCCGGGCAAACCCTCTCGATTACGACAGGAAGGCCGACAGGTTTCACCTGCCGTAGCCAGTCCAGGACTACGTCACAGTTCGGTAACGGGGCGCTGACAAACCGCTGAGGGTGAGGTGCCGCTCACCCGTCCGGCCGACTCGGCTGGCCGGTCGGCCTGCCCGTCAGCCCCGGCCGTCCAACCAGGACCCCAGCAGGTGGCGGTCGATCGAGTCGATCCGGCCCAGGGGACGCCCCTCCGCCACCCGAGCCCGCAGCTCCTCCCGGGTGAACCAACGCGCGTCCACCAACTCCTCGCCGTCCACCCGCACCTCGGTCGAGGCCGCCGTCGCCCGGAAACCCACCATCAGCCCGGCCGGGAACGGCCACGCCTGGGAACCCTGGTACGCCATCCCGGACACCGTCACACCGGCCTCCTCGGCCAACTCCCGGCGTACCGCGTCCTCCAGGCTCTCGCCGATCTCGACGAAGCCGGCCAGCGTCGACCAGGACCCCTCCGGCGCGCCCCGGTGCCGGGCCAGCAGGCAGCGTCCGGGCTCGTCCGGCGCCTCCACCAGGACGATCACCGCCGGCTCGATCCGGGGGAAGAGCAGCCGGCCGCAGCCGGGCCCGGTGCAGGACCGGGTGTGGCCGCCGTCCCGCGCCTTCGTCGCCGCCCCGCAGGTACCGCAGTGCCGCTGCCCGCGATGCCAGTGCAACAGCCCCTTGGCGTACGCCTGCACGGCCGCCTCGGCCGCCTCCAGCCCACCCACCAGGGCCCGCACGTCGGCCGTCCCGGCCGCCCCGGCCAGCGCCAGCGCCTCCGGCTCGGGTCGGCCCGACAGGTCCACCGCGAAGACCGCCCGGCCGTCGTCCAGGCCGAGGAAGACCGCCTCGTCGGCGACGGCGAGCAGCCCGGCCGCGTCGACGGCGGCCGCGCGCACCGGAACCTGCTCCGCCGACACCAGGCAGCGGTCCCGCCAGAACGGCAGCAGCACGGTCCCCCGGTCGGTCAGCCGGGCGACGACCCACTCCGGGTCGCCGCGCAGCCCGGCCGCCCGGTCCAGCCATCCGCCGCCGTACGCCAGGCCACGCTCATCCACCCGCACCCGCCCACCGTCGCACGACCCGCCTCCGGGCGGGGACCCCGGGTGGCGTGATCACCGCGACAGCACGCCGTTCCGCCGACTGGGGCGACGCCGGACGGAGACTCCCGGCCGGCTCGAGCGTTGGTTACCGTAGGTGTCTCCCGGGGTGGGGGAACGGTCCCCACGTGATATTTCCGATCGAGGTTGCTGTGACGCTGTACGGGGAAAAGCTCCCGCCCGCCGACGACCGGCCCACGGTGAAGGTCACCGCGGTGAGCTGGCCGGACGACGAGCCGGAAGCCGCCGCCGGCGCACCGGCCCCGGGGCGGCCCGCCTGGTTCCGGCGGAGCCGGGTGCTCCTCGCCGGCGGGGTCGCCGCGGCGCTGATCGTCGCCGGCGTGGGCGCC
>NZ_JBSGJR010000799.1:0-2412 GCF_053605645.1 Micromonospora sp. NPDC003776 | reverse complement strand
GCGACCTGCGCGCGTCGAGCGAGGCCCGCCGCCGGTACGACGACCAGCGCGGCCGGGAGGACCGCGGCGGCGTCGGCGGCTGGAGCCTGTGAGCTGGTCCCGGGACCGGGCGTAGCGCTGTTACCGGCCCGCCCCTGTCGGACCGGTCCGCTACGGTCGTGAGGTCATGGAGCCGCACACCGGCGAAGCGATCATCGGGCGGGAGCACCCCGCAGCCCTGTTGCGCGCCGAAGTGGACCGGGTGACCACCAGCCACGGGGGTCTCGTCCTGGTCGCCGGCGAGCCCGGCATCGGCAAGACCACGCTGGTCGCCGCGGCGGCTGAGGAGGCCCGACAGCGTGGTGCCCTCGTTCTCGGCGCCGCCTGCTGGGACTCCGACAGCGCCCCCGGCTACTGGCCCTGGGTCCAAGTGCTGCGGCGGCTGCGCCGCCGCGCCGACGACTGGGCCCTGGCACGGGAGGCCGCCGAGCCCGGACTGGCCACACTGCTCGGCGAGACCAGCGGCACCCCACCCGCCACCGACGTCGAGGAAACCGGTGGCCAGGAGGAGTTCGCGCTGTACGACGCCGTGACCACCGCCCTGGTGGCGGTCGCCCAGCGCCGACCGGTCGTGGTGATCCTCGACGATCTGCACTGGGCCGACCCCGCCTCGCTGCGGCTGCTGCAGTTCGCCACCCAGCACACCTGGTTCGAGCGGCTGCTCCTGATCGGCACCTACCGCGACGCCGAGGTCGAGTCCGGCGACCACCGGCTGCTCCCGCTGCTCCTGCCGCTGACCGCCAAGGCGACCACCGTCACCCTCACCGGACTGTCGCGCGACGAGGTGGCCGCGCTCATCAGCCGTACGGCGAATCGGCAACCCGACGCCGACCTCGTGGACGAGGTGCACCGGCGTACCGGCGGCAATCCCTTCTTCGTCGAGCAGACCGCCCGGCTGTGGAGCGCCGATGGGCTGGCCACCACCATCGCCCCCGGTGTGCGGGAAGCCGTGCGCCGTCGCCTGGACCAGTTGCCCGCCCCGGTGATGGAGGCGCTCACCGTGGCCGCCGTGCTCGGCCGCGTCTTCCACCGCCAGCTCCTCGCCGCCTGCGTACCCGGCCCCGTGGCGCAGATCGACCGGCTCCTGGACCGGGCGGTGTCCGCCCGGCTCGTGGTGGCCCGCGGCGGCGGCCGCTTCGCGTTCGCCCACGACCTGGTCCGGGAAACCCTCTACGACGGGATACCGGAGACCCACCGGCGAGCCCGCCACGCCGCGGTCGTCCGCGCCGTCGACCGGTCCGCGACCCTGGCCGACCAGCTGATCCCCGCCGACCTGGCCCGCCACGCCTGGCTCGCCGGCCCCGACCTCGACCCGACCCGGGCCGCCGAACTGCTCGTCACCGCCGCCCGCAACGCCGGGGGTCGACTTGCCGTGGAGGAGTCGACGCTGCACTTCCGTCGTGCGCTGGAGATCGCCGACGAGCCGACCCGACGCATCAAGATCATGATGGAACTCGCCCAGCTGCTGCACCACGTCGGCACCCGCGGCGAGGCCGAGCGGCTGCTCGCCGACGCTGCGATGCTGGCCCGCGCCGTCGACGACGCCGCGCTGCTCGCCCGGGTCGCGCTCACCGTCCACCGGCAGCAGGCCACCAACCGACGCCTGACCGACCCGGAGGACCTGGTACGCGAGGCGTACCAGCGGCTCATCGGCGAACCCGACGGCGAGGTCCCGCTGAGCACGCTGGCCGCCGACCTCATCACCGCCACCGAGACCCTCGCCCGCCGCGGCCGGGACGACGAAGCCCTCACCTTCAGTCTCTGGGCCCGTCACGACACGACCTGGGGGCTCGGCACCGCCGCCGACCGCGCCACCGTGACCGCGGAGATCCGCGACGTGGGCCGCCGCACCGGTGACCGGGAAACCGAGCTGTGGGCGACCTCGCTGCGCTGGGTGGCGCTGCTGGAGCTCGGCGACCCGCGCTACCACGAGGAACTCACCGCATTCGTCACCGGCTGCCGCGAAGGGGACGTGGCCCGGCACCGGGTGGCCGCAGCCATCGACGCCGGCATCATCGCCGGCTTCCGTGGCGACTTCGCCGCCGCCGACGAGCACTTCGCCGAAGTGGACCGGTACGGCGAGTGGGAGCACTCCGACCACGCCTTCATGGGGCATCACCTGCGCTGGTCCCGGCTGCTGCTGCAGGGCCGGTTCGCCGACGCGGACGCGCTGCTCGACGGGCTCGCCCCGGCGGCTCACCCGTACCCGGACCTGCTGCGGGCGATCACCGCCGCCGAACGCGGTGACACCGGTACCGCCGGCGGGCTCACCGCCGGCATCGAGGCCGCCGGCACCACGTATCCCCGGGCCGTCTCCGCGATGTGGCTGCGCCTGCGCGCGCAGGCCGCCGCCGCCAGCGGCGATCCCCGGCG
>NZ_JBSGJR010000798.1:0-2413 GCF_053605645.1 Micromonospora sp. NPDC003776 | reverse complement strand
GTCCGTTCTGCCGGTCGGGTTCCAGCGCGCGGCGCAGGTCGGCCACGAAGGTCCGGACGGCCGCGACGGCGCCCTTCGGCGGCTCCGCCGCCCACAGATCGCCGACGAGCCGGTCGACCGGCACCACCCGGCCCCGGGCGGCCAGCAGGCGGGCCAGCACCGCGCGCTGCCGGGCGCCCTTGAGCGGTACGGGCCCCCGGTCGTCGGCCGCCACCACCGGCCCGAGCACGCCGAAGGTCACCGTGGGTGGGCTCGGCCGGCTCGTCACCTGGCCCACTCTAGGCAGCCGTCGGGCCGGCGGGCCGGCGCTCCGGGTCGGGCACTCATCCGGCACTCATCGGCTGCTCATCCACCCTGGGCAGGGTCGAGACGAACCCCGAGACACCCGGAGAGGACCTCATGGCACCGATGATCAATGGCTTCGATCAGCGCCGCGTCACCGTCGCCGACGGCGTCGCCCTGCACGTCGCGGTGGGCGGCACCGGCAGCCCGATCGTGCTGCTGCACGGCTTCCCGCAGACCCACCTGATGTGGCGGCACGTCGCCGCGGACCTCGCCGCCGACCACACCGTGATCTGCCCCGACCTGCGCGGCTACGGCGCCAGCGACAAGCCCGCCGACACCGACGGCAGCACGTACGCGAAGCGCACCATGGCCGCCGACGTGGTGGCCCTCGCCCGCGAGCTGGGGCACGACCGGTTCGCCCTGGCCGGGCACGACCGGGGAGCCCTGGTGGCCATCCGCGCCGGCCTCGACCACCCGGACGCGGTCACCCACCTGGCCTCGCTCGACGTGCTGCCCACGCTCGACATGTGGGAGGTCATGCACGGCGTCACCGCGGCCGTCGGGTTCCACCTCTACCTGATGGCCCAGCCACCCGGCCTGCCCGAGCAGCTGATCGGTGCCGCCCCGGACGCCTTCTTCGGTCACTTCCTGGACCTCTGGGCCGGCGACCCGGAGGCGATTCCCGCCGACGTCCGGGCCGCCTACCTGCGCGCCTGCCGGGACGCGGTCCCCTCGATCGTGGCCGACTACCGGGCGTCGGCGGGCATCGACGTCGAGCACGACCGGGTTGACCGGGCGGCGGGAAACCAGCTGCGCATACCGGTCACCGTGCTCCAGCAGGACTGGGGAGCCGCGCTGGGCTTCGACGCGGCGGCGCGGTGGCGGGCCTGGGCGCCGGACCTGCGGCACGTGCCCGTGTCGTACGGCCACTTCATGGCGGAGGAGGCCCCGGCCGCGGTGGTGAAGGAGCTGCGGGCGCTGCTGACCCGGTGAGCAATCGCGTTGACGGGTGCCCGGGCGGTCGGCATGCTGGCCGGCATGACAGCGACGCGCAGCCTCCCCTCCCCCGGTGCCGTGCGTCCCCGTCAGGGCCGCTGACCTTCCAGGAACGGGTCGCACCTCCGGCACCGGGACAGCCCTGACCGTCCCGGGAGCCCGCGCGTGTCCGCGTACCGTCTCTTTCTCCTGCTCAGCGGCGTCGGCGCCTTCGCCGGCAACGCCGCCTTCACCCTCAACCTCGTCTACCAGAGCCAGGTGGTCGGCCTGGGACCGTGGCAGCTGGTCCTGGTCGGCACGGTGCTGGAGCTCGTCTGCTTCACCGCCCAGGTGCCCACCGGAGTGATCGCCGACCGGTACGGCCGGCGCCGGTCGGTGGTCGTCGGTCAGCTGCTGATGGGCCTCGGGCTGCTGCTCTGGGGGCTGCTGCCCAGCTATCCCGCGCTGCTGGCCGCCAACGCGGTCTGGGCGGTCGGCGCGGTCTGCGTCGACGGCACGGTGGAGGCCTGGGCCGCCGACGAGATCGGCGCGGCCCGGGTGGGCCACGCCTTCGTCCGGGCCGGGCAGCTCGGCCAGGTGGGCACCGTGCTCGGCATCGCGGTGGCGGTCGCGCTGGCCGGCGTGGACCTGGCCGCGCCGATCCTGGTCGGGGCCGCCACCACGCTGGCGCTCGCGGCGACGCTCGCCGTGGCCATGCCGGAACGCGGCTGGTCGCCACCGCCGGCCGGCGAGCACACCAGCGTGGGCTCGATGCGGGCCCAACTGGTCGCGGGCGTCGGCGTGGTCCGCCGCCACCGGGTCCTCGGGTACGTCCTGGCCGGGACGCTCTTCCTCGGCCTGGGTAGCGAGGGGTTCGACCGGCTGGCGCAGCCGCGTTTCGTGACCGAGCTGGCCCTGCCGGGGGCGCTGTCCCCGCCGGTCTGACTGGGGGCGTTCGCGGTGGTCGCGGCGTTCGGGTCGATCCCGCTCACCGGCCTGCTGGGCCGGCTGGTGGACGCCACCCGTCCGCGCCGGGTGGCGCTGCTGCTGGTGGCCGTGCAGGCGGCCACGGCGGCGTCGGTGGTCTGCTTCGGGCTGGCCGAGTCGATCGGGCCGGCCGTCGCGGCCTAACTGGTGGCGGCGGTGCTGGGGA
>NZ_JBSGJR010000797.1:0-2416 GCF_053605645.1 Micromonospora sp. NPDC003776 | reverse complement strand
GGCGTCACGCCGGCCGTCGGCGGCGGCCCGGGCCGGCCCGGCGGTGTCCGGCGGCCCGGCGGAGCCGGTGGTCACGAGGTGGCGGTACGGCGGTCGACCACGCCGGCCCCCGGCGGTACCTCGAACGCGGCCGCCTGGACGGTGTCGGTGTAACCGGTCAGCGTGAGCTCCGTGGGCCGGCCGTCCAGCGTGCCGGTGAAGCTGCCGAGCACGCCCTCGGTGGTGACGCAGGCGGTGAAGCGTTCCCCGGAGTGGGTCACGTCCACGCAGGTGGCGTGGTGCCCGGCCAGGGTGGTGTCGCTCTGCTCGATGTCCGCCTCGGGGTCGAGGGCGGCGTCGGTGAGCAGTCGGATCACCGCCGGCGGGGTGACCAGCCCGTGCTTGCGGGCCTCGGCGTAGACGATCACGGACGGTTTGCCGGCGGTCAGCACCGGCGGTGACACGGTGCAGGAGGTCCGGCCGCCGGCGGTCGCGCACCGGGTCACCGCCTGCTGGGTCACCGTGATCTTGCCGTCCGGCCAGGTGTACGAGGACTGCAGCGGCTCCGTGGTCTGCGCGATCGAGGCGCTCCGCCCACCGGCGAGCTGGTAGTCCGCGGCCCAGTTCTGCTCCAGCGACCGGTCCATCCGGGCGGCCAGGTCGTTGACCAGATCGGCCCGGCCGAGCGCGGCGCCGGCGTCCTCGACGGCCTGACAGCCGGTGACCGAGAGCGACGCGATGACCGAGGCGGCGAGCACGCGGAGAGTCGTCGAGGCGGCGGGCATGACGCCCAGCCTTGTCGATCCGGGCAACCTCTCGCAAACCCGTTGCCGGTTGAGGCCCGAGAATCCGGGAATGTCCGTGTCTCCGGGCGGGCCCGGTGCGCCCCGAGCGACGTGCGCCGGAGCGCCGACCGATACGCTGCGTTCAACACCTGCCTCAGCCGCACCGTCGCGGCCCATACCGGACCGGAACACACAAACGAGGAGCGACTCAGTGGCAACCATCGAGGGAATCGTCGCCCGGGAGATCCTGGACTCGCGGGGCAACCCGACGGTCGAGGTCGAGGTCGGGCTCGACGACGGCACGATCGCCCGCGCCGCGGTGCCGTCCGGCGCCTCCACCGGCGCCTTCGAGGCGATCGAGCTGCGCGACGGTGACAAGGACCGCTACCAGGGCAAGGGTGTCGAGAACGCGGTCGCCAACATCGAGGACAAGATCGTCGACCAGCTCATCGGGTACGAGGCCAGCGAGCAGCGGCTGATCGACCAGAAGATGATCGACATCGACGGCACCGACAACAAGGCGGAGCTGGGCGCCAACGCCATCCTCGGCGTCTCGCTCGCCGTGGCGAAGGCCGCCGCCGGCAGCGCCGAGCTGAGCCTCTTCCGCTACCTCGGCGGCCCGAACGCGCACCTGCTGCCGGTGCCGATGATGAACATCCTCAACGGTGGCGCGCACGCCGACTCGAACGTCGACATCCAGGAGTTCATGATCGCGCCGATCGGCGCGCCCACCTTCCGGGACGCGCTCCGCTCCGGCGCGGAGGTCTACCACGCGCTGAAGTCGGTGCTGAAGAAGAAGGACCTGTCGACCGGCCTGGGGGACGAGGGCGGCTTCGCGCCGAACCTGCCCACCAACGCCGCCGCCCTGGACCTGATCGCCGAGGCGGTGGAGAAGGCCGGCTACCGGCTGGGCACCGACATCGTCTTCGCCCTCGACGTCGCCGCCACCGAGTTCTTCGACAACGGCACCTACACCTTCGAGGGCAGCGCGAAGACCGCCGAGGAGATGAGCAACTACTACACCAAGCTCGTCGGCGACTACCCGATCGTCTCCATCGAGGACCCGCTCTCCGAGGACGACTGGAGCGGCTGGGCCACCCTCACCGCGGCGCTCGGCGACCGGATCCAGATCGTCGGCGACGACCTCTTCGTCACCAACCCGCAGCGCATCGCCCGGGGCATCGCCGAGAAGGCGGCCAACGCGGTGCTGGTCAAGGTCAACCAGATCGGCTCGCTCACCGAGACCCTGGACGCGGTGGACCTCGCCCACCGGGCCGGCTTCCGGTGCATGATGAGCCACCGCTCCGGCGAGACCGAGGACACCACCATCGCCGACCTGGCGGTCGCCACCGGCTGCGGCCAGATCAAGACCGGCGCCCCGGCGCGCTCCGACCGGGTCGCCAAGTACAACCAGCTCCTGCGGATCGAGGAGGAGCTGGCCGACGCGGCGCGGTACGCCGGCGCCGGCGCGTTCCCGCGCTACCGTTCGGCCTGAGCCACGAGCTCCGGGGGAGGGGTGTGACGATGCAGCAGCGCCGCACACCGGGTGGTCAGCGTCCCATCCGTCGGCCGGGTCAGGCCGGCCGGCCGGCCGCGACGCGGACCCGGTCGTCGACCCGCGACGGTGGCGTCCGCGCCGAGCCGCGGGCCGC
>NZ_JBSGJR010000796.1:0-2419 GCF_053605645.1 Micromonospora sp. NPDC003776 | reverse complement strand
CCGTCGTCAACGCCACCCGCTGGCTGCGCCGCCCCGCCGCCGGCCCGGCCGAGGTGACCGAGCCGGTGGCGGTGCTGCTGCCGCTGCGCGACGAGGCCACCCGGGTGACCCCCTGCCTACGCGCGCTGCTCGCCCAGCGGGGCGTACCCGACCTGCGGATCGTGGTGCTCGACGACGGCTCGACCGACGGCACCGCCGCCGTGGTCCGCGCGGTGGCCGGCGACGACCCGCGGCTCACCCTGCTCACCGGGGTCGCCCCGCCGCCCGGCTGGCTGGGGAAGCCGCACGCCTGCTGGCAGCTGGCCACCCGGACCGGACCGGCGCCGACCGTGCTCGCCTTCGTCGACGCCGACGTGGTGCTCGCCCCGTACGCCGTGGCGGCGGCGGTGACGGAGCTGCGCGCGGCGGGCGCGGCGCTGCTGTCGCCGTACCCCCGGATCGTGGTGCGGACGGCGGCCGACCGGCTGGTGCAGCCGCTGCTGCAGTGGCTGTGGTTGACCTTCCTGCCGCTGCGCGCGATGGAACGCTCGGCGCGGCCGTCCCTCGCGGCGGCGGGTGGCCAGTTCCTGGTGGTGGACCGGGCCGGCTACCTGCGGGCCGGCGGGCACGCGGCGGTGGCCGACCGGGTCCTGGAGGACATCGAGCTGGCCCGGGCGGTCAAGCGCTCCGGTGGCCGGATCGCCCTCGCCGACGGCTCCCGGCTGGCCACCTGCCGGATGTACGAGAACTGGCCGCAGCTGCGCGAGGGCTACACCAAGTCGCTCTGGGCCTCCTTCGGCCACCCGGTGGCCGCCGCCGTGGTGGTGGCCCTGCTGCTCCTGCTCTACACCGCTCCCCCGCTGGTCACCGTGGGTGCCCTGGCGGTCGGCGCGCCGGCGGTGGCCGGCCCGGCGTTCCTCGCCTACCTGCTGGGAGTCGCCGGCCGGACGGTCACCGCGCGGGCCACCGGCGGGCGCGCCTGGCCGGACGCGCTGGCCCACCCCGTATCCATCGCGGTCCTCGGCTGGTTGACCCTGCGGTCGTACCATCTGCGGAAGCGGCGCCGGCTCACCTGGCGGGGTCGCCCGGTCACCTAGGGGAGGCAGGCCATGGCGCGGATCGTGGTCATCGGCGCCGGCGTGGGCGGGCTGGCCACGGCCGCCCGGCTGGCGGTCACCGGGCACGAGGTCACCGTCTTCGAGCAGGCCGACACGGTCGGCGGCAAGCTCGGCCGGTACGCCCACGACACTCCGGCGGGAACGTACCGGTTCGACACCGGTCCCAGCCTGGTCACCCTGCCGCAGGTCTTCCACGACCTGTTCGAGGCGACCGGGGCGAAGCTCGACGAATACCTGGACCTGGTGCCGCTGGACCCGATCGTCCGGCACGTCTTCCCCGGCGGCGGTCCCACCCTGGACTCCTGCGCCGACCCGGCCGAGTTCACCGCCCGGATCGGCGCGGCCCTCGGTGAGCGGGCCGCCGCGGACTGGCAGCGGCTCTGGCGGCGGGCCACCCGGGTCTGGGCGGCCTCGCACCGGGACATCCTCGGCCGGGCCATCGACTCCCCGCGCGACCTGGCCGCGCTGGCCTGGCGGCTCGGCGATCTCGCCGCCATCGGCCCCGGCCGTACCCTGCGCGGCCTCGGCCGCCGCCACCTGTCCGACCCACGGCTGCGGATGCTGCTCGACCGGTACGCGACGTACACCGGCGCCGACCCGCGGCGCGCCCCGGCCGCGCTGGTCGCCGTCCCCTACGCGGAGCTGACGTTCGGCGGCTGGTACCTGCGCGGCGGGCTGGGCACCCTGGCCGACGCGCTGCTCTCCCGCTGCCTGGATCTGGGCGTGGTGGTGCAGACCGGCACCACGGTCACCGGGATCGACGCCACCGGCGGCCGGGTGCACGGGGTCCGCCTCGCCGGGGTGGCCGCGCCGGTCCCGGCCGACGTGGTGGTGGCCAACGTGGACGCGCTCACCCTCTACCGCGACCTGCTGCCCAGCCCCCGCCGGCTGGCCGGGCTCACCGACCGCAGCCTGGCCGGTTTCGTGCTGCTGCTCGGCGTACGCGGGGACTCCGGGCTGGCCCACCACACCGTGTTCTTCCCCCGCGACTACGACGCCGAGTTCGACGCGGTCTTCGGCGACCCGGGCCGGGGCGTGCGGGCCCGGCCGGCCCTCGACCCGACCGTCTTCGTCACCGTGGCCGACGACCCGACGGTCCGCCCGGACGGGCACGAGGCGTGGTTCGTGCTGGTCAACGCCGCCCGGCACGGCACCGCCCCGGGCGCGGTCGACTGGCGCCGGCCGGGGCTCGCCGAGGCGTACGCCGACCGGATCCTGGACGTGCTCGCCGAGCGGGGCGTCGACGTCCGGGACCGGCTGGTGTTCCGGGAGATCCGTACCCCGGCGGACCTGGGCGCCGCCACCGGCGCGCCGGGCGGGGC
>NZ_JBSGJR010000795.1:0-2420 GCF_053605645.1 Micromonospora sp. NPDC003776 | reverse complement strand
GGCATGTTCGAGCGGTTCACCGACCGAGCGCGACGGGTTGTCGTCCTGGCCCAGGAAGAGGCCCGGATGCTCAACCACAACTACATCGGTACGGAGCACATCCTGCTGGGCCTGATCCACGAGGGTGAGGGTGTCGCGGCAAAGGCCTTGGAGAGCCTCGGCATCTCCCTCGAGGGCGTCCGCCAGCAGGTCGAGGAGATCATCGGCCAGGGCCAGCAGGCGCCGAGCGGGCACATCCCGTTCACGCCGCGGGCCAAGAAGGTGCTGGAGCTGTCGCTGCGCGAGGCGCTGCAGCTCGGCCACAACTACATCGGCACGGAGCACATCCTGCTCGGTCTGATCCGCGAGGGTGAGGGCGTCGCCGCCCAGGTGCTGGTCAAGCTCGGTGCGGACCTCAACCGGGTCCGTCAGCAGGTGATCCAGCTGCTCTCCGGCTACCAGGGCAAGGAGCCGGCCGCGGCGGGCGCCGCGCCGGGCGAGGCCGCGCCGTCGACCAGCCTGGTGCTGGACCAGTTCGGCCGCAACCTGACCCAGGCCGCCCGCGAGGGCAAGCTCGACCCGGTCATCGGGCGCGAGAAGGAAATCGAGCGGGTCATGCAGGTGCTCTCCCGCCGTACCAAGAACAACCCGGTCCTGATCGGTGAGCCCGGCGTCGGTAAGACCGCCGTGGTGGAGGGCCTGTCCCAGAAGATCATCAAGGGCGAGGTGCCCGAGACGCTGAAGGACAAGCAGCTCTACACGCTCGACCTCGGTGCCCTGGTCGCCGGTTCCCGCTACCGCGGTGACTTCGAGGAGCGCCTCAAGAAGGTACTCAAGGAGATCCGCACCCGGGGCGACATCATCCTGTTCATCGACGAGATCCACACCCTGGTGGGTGCGGGTGCCGCCGAGGGCGCGATCGACGCCGCCAGCATCCTCAAGCCGATGCTGGCCCGTGGTGAGCTGCAGACCATCGGCGCCACCACCCTCGACGAATACCGCAAGCACCTGGAGAAGGACGCCGCCCTCGAGCGCCGCTTCCAGCCGATCCAGGTGGGTGAGCCGTCGCTGGCGCACACCATCGAGATCCTCAAGGGCCTGCGGGACCGCTACGAGGCGCACCACCGGGTGAGCATCACCGACGCCGCCCTGGTGGCCGCCGCCACCCTGGCCGACCGGTACATCTCCGACCGCTTCCTGCCGGACAAGGCGATCGACCTGATCGACGAGGCCGGTGCCCGGATGCGGATCCGCCGGATGACCGCGCCGCCAGACCTGCGCGACTTCGACGAGCGCATCGCCCAGGTGCGCCGCGACAAGGAGTCCGCGATCGACGCGCAGGACTTCGAGCGGGCTGCCCAGCTGCGTGACAAGGAGAAGCAGCTGCTCGGCCAGAAGGCCCAGCGGGAGAAGGAGTGGAAGGCCGGTGACCTGGACGTCGTCAGCGAGGTTGACGACGAGCAGATCGCCGAGGTGCTCGGCAACTGGACCGGCATCCCGGTCTACAAGCTGACCGAGGAGGAGACCTCGCGCCTGCTGCGCATGGAGGACGAGCTGCACAAGCGCGTCATCGGCCAGGAGGACGCGGTCAAGGCGGTCTCGAAGGCGATCCGGCGTACCCGGGCCGGCCTGAAGGACCCGAAGCGCCCGTCCGGCTCGTTCATCTTCGCCGGCCCGTCCGGTGTGGGTAAGACCGAGCTGTCCAAGGCGCTCGCCGAGTTCCTGTTCGGCAGCGAGGACGCCCTCATCCAGCTGGACATGTCCGAGTTCCACGACCGGTACACGGTGTCCCGGCTGGTGGGTGCCCCTCCCGGCTACGTCGGCTACGACGAGGGCGGGCAGCTGACCGAGAAGGTGCGTCGTCGGCCGTTCTCGGTGGTCCTCTTCGACGAGATCGAGAAGGCCCACCCGGACGTGTTCAACACGCTCCTGCAGATCCTGGAGGACGGGCGACTCACCGACGGCCAGGGTCGGATCGTGGACTTCAAGAACACGGTCATCATCCTGACCACCAACCTCGGTACGCGGGACGTCGCCAAGGCGGTGTCGCTGGGCTTCCAGGCCTCTGAGGACTCCGAGTCGAACTACGACCGGATGAAGCAGAAGGTCAACGACGAGCTCAAGCAGCACTTCCGGCCCGAGTTCCTGAACCGGATCGACGACACCATCGTCTTCCACCAGCTGCGCGAGAACGAGATCCTCTCGATCGTCGACATCATGATCCAGCGGATCGAGACGCAGCTGCGGAACAAGGACATGGGCCTGGAGCTGACCGACAACGCCAAGAAGTACCTGGCGAAGAAGGGCTTCGACCCGGTGCTGGGCGCGCGGCCGCTGCGTCGCACGATCCAGCGCGACATCGAGGACAACCTCTCCGAGCGGATCCTCTTCAACGAGCTGACCCCGGGTCAGATCGTGGTGGTGGACTGCGAGGGCGACCC
>NZ_JBSGJR010000794.1:0-2421 GCF_053605645.1 Micromonospora sp. NPDC003776 | reverse complement strand
AAGGCGTCCGGCACCGGCTCCGGGGAGCCCTCCGCCCGCCACCGGGCGACCGGCACGATGCCGTCGGCCGTCGGCGCCCAGCGACCGAGCAGCGGGGCGAACGCCGCCGGCGGCCGCATCCGGAACGCCGGCCCCATCATGGCCAGCGCCTCCGGGTACGCCGCCAGCTCCTCGCCGTCGAAATCGATCGCCAGGAAGCTGCCGGGGGCGACCGCCTCGTACAGCTCGTCGAGGGTGCGGGCCAGGGTCGCGTCGTGCAGGAAGGCGGCCAGCCCGAGGAAGACCACCCCGACCGGTCGCCTCCCCCACCCCGGGACGAACCGGTGCAGCTGGGCCGGGTCGACGGTGCCGATGTCGGTGGCGTCGCCGAAGCCGTAGCCGGCCCGGTCGCTCTCGGCGAGCAGACGCTGGCCGAGGCGGATGGTCACCGGGTCGACGTCGGTGTAGAGCACGGTCGCGTCCGGGGCCGCCTCGTGCACGTTGCCCCGGGTCGGCACGCCGGCGCCGAACACCAGGAAGCCGTCCACCCCCTCGCTGGCGATCGCCCGGACCGCCCGGCCGAGGAAGTCGCGCAGCGACCGGAAGATCGCCGCGCAGGGACCGTACGCCCCTTCGAAGGCCCGGGCCGCGGCCACGTCGACCGGGAAGTGGTGCTCCCCGCCGAGCCAGAAGTCGATCATGCGGGCGGTGCTCGGCTGGTCGGGTTCGGCCATCGACGAGGGTCCCTTCCGGGGGCGGTGGGGGTCAGCGTACCGACGGGTCGGCTCCGGCGGTATCGGCCCGGGGACGCCGCACCGGCCGGGATACTGGCCGCGAGCGGGCGGCGGCCAGGGAGGTACGGGGTGAACTCGGCGAACGGCGCGGCGGTGGTGGTCGGCGTGGACGGCTCGGAGCCGGCGCTGCGGGCCGTCCGCCTGGCCGCCGGCGAGGCCGCCCGACGGCACCGGCCGCTACGGGTGGTGCACGGGTTCATCTGGCCGCTGCTGCGCGTACCCGTGGGGGCGCCGGCCGAGGGCCCGCCCACCGGCGGCCTGCGCCACCAGGCGGAGGAGATCGTCGCCACGGCGGTCGCCGAGGCCGAGCGGGCGGCACCCGGGGTGCGGATCTCCGGGGAGATCATCGACGGCGAGGCCGCCGCGGCGCTGCTCGGTGAGGCCCCCACCGCCACGATGATCGTGGTCGGCGACCGGGGTCTGGGCGGGTTCGCCGCCCTGGTGGTCGGCTCGGTGGCGATCCAGGTCGCCCAGTACGCCGACTGCCCGGTGCTGGTGGCCCGCGGCGCCGAGCGTACCGCCGGCCCGGTGGTGGTCGGCGTGGACGGCACGGCGCTGTCCCGAGCGGCGGTCGAGTTCGCCGCCGAGGAGGCGGCCGTCCGGGGCGCCCGGCTGCACGCCGTGCACGCCTACACCCACCCCGCCTCCAGCGGGCCCGGCGACATGCAGCCGCTGGTCTACGAGGAGGGCCAGCTGCGCGGCGAGGAGGACCGGACACTGGCCGGGTCGCTCACCGGGCTGGACGAGCGCTGGCCGCAGGTGCCGGTGACCCGGGAGGTGGCGCACGGCCGACCCGTCCGCGTGCTCACCGAGGCCTCCCGCACCGCCCAACTGGTCGTGGTCGGTGGGCAGGGCCGCAGCGAGCTGACCGGGCTGCTCCTCGGTTCGGTGAGCCAGGGAGTGCTGCACCACGCCGACTGCCCGGTGGCGGTGCTGCGCTCCCCCGGCTGAACGGTTGGCCGCCCCCTCGACGGGTAGACGGTCGGGAAGCCACTGCGACCGGAGGAGGCAGGGATGCCAGGACCACGGCCGGGCAGCAACGCGTACGACAAGGAACGCGCGCGTCTGCGCGATCTGATCGAGAATTCCGGACGCGCCGCCGACCAGGAGGCGAACCAGGTCGCGAACCGGATCCTGCAGGACGACCGCGGCCAGCGCGGCATCGTCCGGGGCGAGCGGACGTTCGGACCCAAGAGCGAGCGCGAGCCGGGCGACCCGAAGTGAGGGTCGCCCCGGTCGTCGACGGCGCCATCGCCGGCGCCGTCGGCAGCGCCGCGCTGAACATCGTCAGCTACCTGGACGTCGCGGTCCGGGCCCGCCCGCTGAGCAGCACGCCGGAACAGACCGCCGGGCGGATCGCCGACCTCGCGCACGTCGACCTCGGACCCGAGGACCGGGCGGCCACCCGCCGCTCGGGTATCGGGCCGGTGGTCGGCTACGGCATCGGCATCGCCGCGGGCGCGGCCTTCGGTGCGCTGGCCGCCCGGCGCCGGATCCCGCTGCCGATGGCCGTCGGCCTGCTCGGCGGTGGGGTGATGGCGACCTCGGACGGGTCGCTGGCGGCGCTGCGGATCAGCGACCCGCGCACCTGGCGGGGCGCCGACTGGCTGGCGGACATCGTGCCGCACCTGGCGTACGGAATGGCGGC
>NZ_JBSGJR010000793.1:0-2428 GCF_053605645.1 Micromonospora sp. NPDC003776 | reverse complement strand
GGCTGGGTGAGCGCCGCGGTGACCCGCGCCGGCTCGCCCACCGCCGCGCTCGCCGGGGCGGCCAGGGCGAGTCGGTCGACGTGGGCGTGGAACTCCGCCGCGACCCACTCCGGACCCTCGGCGAGCGGGTCACGGCGAGCCTGCTCGGCCTCCTGCGGGGTCACCGGGTCGACGCCGAACTCGGTCCAGCCGGTGAAGCCACCGAGCTGGGCCGGGGTGGAGGGGTTCTTGCCGGAGTTGCCGTTGATCACGTACGGGACGCCGTCGACCCGGTCGGCGTGGAAGGTGCCGACGTGCCCGTTGACCATCAGCGCGCCCTTGCCGGTGCGGTGCTGGAAGTCGGCCAGCCACTGCTCCACCAGGGCCGCCTCCTTCCGGTCGAGCAGCTGGCTGGCCTTGGCCGGGCTGGGGTCGCGCGGCGGGTGGTGGAAGAGCACCGCCACCGAGCCGACGGCCGGGTCGGCCGCCGCCGCGTCCAGGGTGTTCCGCAGCAGCTCCACCTGGTCGAAGCCGCCGCCCCGCAGCGAGCCGGTGGCGGTGCTCAGGGTGACGAACCGGGTGCCGTGGTGGTCGAAGACCCGCGAGGTGTCCCCGAAGACGCTGCGGAAGTTGTCGATCGGCGCGCCCATGATCTCGTGGTTGCCCGGGACGTAGTAGTACGGCAGCTCGCCGCCCAACTCCTCGTCCAGGATCCGCTTGGCCAGCGCGAAGTCCGCCGGGTACGCGGTGTCCACGAAGTCACCGTCGATGAGCAGGAAGTCCGGCTTCGCCGCCCTGACCTCGCGGAGCGTACGACGGGCCTGGGCGACCAGGTCGCTGTCCGGGTCGGCGGCGACGAACTGGGCGTCGGAGAGCACCGCGAAGCGCCAGGGCGCGCCGTCCACCGTGCCGTCACGGAGCACCACCCGGTCGGTGCGGTTCTCCTCGGCCGGCGCCTGCACCGTCGGGGGCACCCGCGCCACCAGGTCGTCGATCACGACCTCGCTCTTGTACTGCTTGGCCGGGTCGGTCTCGGCCACGTAGAACCGGCGCACCCGGACCGGGTACTGCACGCCCGGTGGCACGGTGAATTCCACGTACCGCCAGCCGGTCCAGGTCAGGTACGGGCCGCGGAGCACGAACTGGGTGTCCTGCGCGTCGTGCAGGTGCAGGCTCGGCCACTCCCCGGTGCCGTTGCCCTTGATCCACATTCCGAACGCCTGCGGCTGGCCGGGCACGTCGATCCAGGCGGGCGGGTCCGCGTACGCGGCCCGGGTGCCGGTGGACTGGCTGAAGTCGTACGACATCTTCAGGCCGGTGCCGGTGTGGCCCGGGGCGGGGGCGACCGCACCGCTGGCCCGGGCCTGGCTGAACTTCCAGGCGGCCGCGTCGTCGAAGCCGGCCACCGGCACGTCGGTCAGCCCGACGGTCACCGGCAGCACCGTGGTGCGCGTTCCGACGCGGACGGTGACCAGGGCGGAGCCGGTGCCGTCGAGCGCCTTGACGGAGAGGTTGCCGTCCGCGGTCGGGGTGACCGTCAGCAGGTCGTGGTCGTACTCCAGGCGCAGGTCGGCGGGCTCGATCGGCGCGGTGTTCCCCTCCGCGTCGAAGCCGACCACGCCGAACAGGCCGGTGTCGCCCGCGTTGTTCAGGCCCAGCCGGTCGACGGTGGCGTCGATCCGGTCCAGCGGCCCGAGCACGGTGAGGTCGAGGGTGCCCCGGGCCTCCTCCCGCCAGGCGGTGACGGTGCTGCGGCCGGGACGGGCGGCCCGGAAGACACCGTCGTCGTCCACCGTGCCCTGGGCGGCCGGGTTCGCCCGCCAGTGCGGCGCGCCGGCGGCCGGCCCGTACGTCTCGTCGTAGCCGGCGGCGGTGAGCCGGCGGGTGAGGCCGGGGAAGACCCGGTCGGGCCGACCGCCGCGGATCGGCGCGACGCCCGGCGCGGCGGTCGGGTCGCTGGCGGTCTCCAGCCAGTAGCCGGTGAGCCGGCCGCTGCCCTGCGGGGCGTAGATGGCCAGGCCGTTCGGCACCGGCCGCTCGCTGCCGTCGGACGGGCTGTTCTCCACCTGGACGGTGGCCGCGCCGGGTTCCCGGGCGAGCAGGGTCGACGAGCCGCCGCCGTCGAGGTTGAGCGCGTTCGCCGCGCCCAGCTCGACCATCATCCGGCCCATCTCGGTCTGCGTGACGCCCCGGCTGTCCACCTGCCGGCCGTCGACCGTCAGCGTGATCATTTTGCGCCCGTCGGCGGAGAAGCCGACCGAGGTGCGCGGGGCGAGGCTCTGGTCGGCGATGTTCTGCACCACGCCGTCCCGGACCAGCACGCTGCCGCCGCCGACGGCGGCGCGCGGGCTGCTGCCGTCGGAGGCCTTCGGCCGCCAGGTCACGTCGACCGGGTCGCCGGGGCGCAGCGCGGCCAGGGCGTCGGCCCCGGCCTCCCGGCCGAGCAGCA
>NZ_JBSGJR010000792.1:0-2444 GCF_053605645.1 Micromonospora sp. NPDC003776 | reverse complement strand
GCCGATCCGGTGGGTGAGGTTCCCGCCAAGACCGTGAGCCCGGCCGCCGGGCCCGACCGGGACGCGTTGCCCCGGCGGCTGGCCTCGCTGGTCGGGCGGCAGGCGGAGCTGCGCCGGGTACGCGAGGAACTGCGCGACGCCCGGGTGGTGACGCTCACCGGGCCGGGCGGCGTCGGCAAGACCACCCTCGCGCTGGAGGCGGCCCGCCAGGTCGACCTGCCGGTGCACCTGGTCCGGCTGGCCGGGGTCGCTGCCGGTGCCGACCTGGCCGCCGCGGTGGCCGGTCAGCTCGGCCTCGCCATCGCCGGCGCCGACCCGGTGCCGGCCCTGGTGGACCGGCTGGCCACCGGCCCCGCGCTGCTGGTGGTGGACAACTGCGAGCACCTCGTCGACGACGCCGCCGTGCTGGTGGAACGCCTGGTCGAGGCGTGCCCGGCGCTGCGGGTGCTGGCCACCAGCCGGGAGGCGCTGGCCGTACCCGGGGAGACCCAGCTCGCGGTCGCACCGCTCGACGTACCGGAGGAGGGGGCGCCGGCCGACCAGATCGCGCAGGCCGCAGCGGTCCGGCTGTTCCTCGACCGGGCCGGGGCGGTCCGCCCGGGCTTCACCCTGGACGCCGCGACCGCGCCGGTGGTGGCGGACATCTGCCGCCAGCTGGACGGGATGCCGCTGGCCGTGGAGCTGGCCGCCGCCCGGGTCAAGGCGCTCCCCCCGGCCGAGATCGCGGCCCGGCTGCACGACCGGTTCAGCCTGCTCACCGCCGGTACGCGGACCAGCGAGGCGCGGCACCGGACGCTGCGGGCCACCCTGGACTGGAGCCACGACCTGCTGTCGGAGGACGAGCGGCGGCTGCTGCGCCGGCTCGCCGTGTTCCGGGGCGGTTGGGACCTCGCCGCCGCCGAGGAGGTCTGCGGGTTCGACGGCCTCGCCGCCGACCAGGTCCTCGACGTTTTGTTCCGGCTGGTCGACCGGTCGCTGGTGGTGCCCGACCCGGCGGCCGGGCGGTTCCGGCTGCTGGTCACGGTCCGCGAGTACGCCTGGGCCCGGTTGGTGGCGGCCGGCGAGGAGGACGTCACGGTGGACCGGCACCTGGCGCAGGTCACCGCCCTCGCCGAGCGCTACGGCCCGGCGGCCCGGCAGGGCGGCCAGGCGTGGGCCCGGCTGACCGAGGAGCACGACAACGTACGGGCCGCGGTGGACCGCTGCCTGGCCCGCCCGGACCGGGTGGCGGCCGGTTTCCGGCTGGCCGACGCGCTCTTCCCGTACTGGAACTACGGGCTGCGGGACGAGGGGCTCCGGGTGCTCACCGCGCTGCTGGCGACCGGCCCGGTGGATGCGCCCAGCCGGGCCCTGGCGAACCAGCGGATCGGGCTGCTCGGGGTCTACTATCCGACCCCCCGGACCCGGGCCGCCGCCCGGGAGAGCCTGGCGCTCTTCACCGAGCTGGGCGACGCCCGCAACACCGCGATCTCGCGGATGGCGGTGGCCTGGGAGGGCACGTACGACGGTGACCTGGCCGAGTGCCGCGAGCTGGTCGCCCTGGCCCGGGCCGAGCTGGACGACCCGGCCGACCCGTGGTGGGCGGGGATGACCGCCTACCTGGAGGCGCTGCTCGATCTGCGGGCCGGCGAGTTCGACCGGGCGACCGGGCACTGGACCCGCAGCCTGGAGCTGATCGGCCGGTCGGACGACCGGATGCTGATCGGCGGGATCCTGGCCCACCTCGGCCTCAGCCACCGGGAGGCGGGCCGGCCCACCGAGGCGCTCCGCGTGCTGGCCGGCGCGGTGGACCGGGCCCGCCGGGACGACTCCCCGCACGCGCTGGCGTTCAGCCTGGTCCAGCTCGCCCACACCCGGCTCGACGCGGGCGGCCGCGACGGAGTGGCCGAGCTGCTCGCCGAGGCGGTCGAGGTGGCCCGGCGACACGGCAACCCGCGCTGCCGGGCCTGGGCGGCCTGGGGCCGGGCCCGGCTGGCGTACGCGGCCGGCGACCCGGAGGTCGCGTACGACGAGTGCCGGGCGGCGCTCGATCTGTTCGCCGACCGGGAGTTCCCCTGGGCGCGGCGGCGACTGTGGACGTTGACCGCCGACGCGGCGGCGGCCACGGGCCGCTCGGACGAGGCCGACCGGGCGTGCGGGGCCGCCGCCGAGCTGGCCGGGGCCACCCCGGCGAGCTAACCGGAAGCCGGCGTGACCGGCAGGCCGAGCGCGCGCAGCGCCGCCAGGTCCGGCTCGCCACCGACCCGCAGCACCCCGGCGGCGGCGTCGTACTCCAGCGACAGCACCCCCGGCACGTCACTGATCCGACGGCTCAACGCCCGGACGCACCGGCGGCAGATCCCCGCCGGCAGGGCCACCGTGGTCGGCCTCTCCCGCTCCCCCATGCCGGGCAGCCTGCCCGCCGCCGCTGTCCGTCCGCTGTCCGCCGCCCGGCGGCCGGCGGC
>NZ_JBSGJR010000791.1:0-2452 GCF_053605645.1 Micromonospora sp. NPDC003776 | reverse complement strand
CTGCGCTGAGCGCGACCGGCGGCACCTCCGGCGACGACGTGGCGGCCGGGCTGCTGGCCATGCTGCTCGCCGCCGCGCTGGCCCTGCTCGCCGCCGGCTACGGCCGGGGCGTCCACGAGCTGTGGGCCCGCCGGGGACGCGGCCGCGTGCTGCCCGGCTGGCGGGTGGCCGCCTTCGGCGTCGGCCTGCTCTGCGTGCTCGCCGCGCAGGACGGGCCGCTCGCCACCGCCGCCGAGCGGTCCTTCGCCGGACACATGACCCAGCACATGCTGCTGCTGCTCGGCGCCGGCCCGCTGCTCGCCGCCGGGGCCGCCGGCCTGCCGCTGACCCTGGCCTGCCCGTCGGCGCCCCGCCGCTGGCTGGCCCGGCTGCGGGTGTCCGGGCCGGTCCGCTGGCTCCGGCGACCGGCCGTGCTCGCGCTCACCGCCGGCGGGGTCCAGGCGGTGGTGCTCTGGTTCTGGCACCTGCCCGCGCCGTACGCGGCCGCCGAACGGCAGCCGCTCGCGCACGCCGTCGAGCACGCCTGCTTCCTCGGCTCGGCCTGGCTGCTGTGGGCGCCGCTGGTCGGCGCCCCCCGGCACCGGCTGCCCGTACCGGCCGGCATGCTGCTGCTGGTCGGCACCATGCTGCCCGCCTCGGCGCTCGGGGCGGTGCTGACCTTCGCGCCCCGGCCGATCTACCCGGCGAGCGTCCTCGGGCCCGACCCGCTGGCCGACCAGCAGCTGGCCGGGCTGCTGATGTGGGGACCGATGGACCTCGCCGTGCTCGCCGCCACCCTGACGGCGTTCCTGCGCTGGCTGCTGGGCCTGCAACGGCAGCGCCCCGAGCGGGTGACGCCACCCGAGTCCCCGCGCCCGGCGGCGGCCCACAGCGGCAGAGTCGTGCCATGAGCCGCCGCAATCCCCACCGCCGGCTGCTGCTGGTGGCGCTGCCGCTGCTGCTCACCCTGCCCGGCTGCGCGCACACCAACCCGCCGCCACCGCCGGAGGTACGCGCTGGCCGGCCCGATCGGGGCGCCGCGCTCATCGCCCAGTACGGCTGCGGCTCCTGCCACACCATCCCCGGCGTCGACCGGGCCAACGGTCTGGTCGGGCCGCCGTTGACCGGGATCGGCTCCCGCTCGTACATCGCCGGAAAGCTGGTGAACAACGCCGACAACCTGCAGCACTGGATCAGCGACCCGCAGTCCGTCGTGCCCGGCAACGCGATGCCGAACCTGGGCGTGAGCCCGATCGACGCCCAGGACATCGCCGCCTACCTGTACACCCTGGACTGAGTCGTGAGCGCACGGACGTACCGGTCGACGCGCCGGTGGTGGCATCCGGGACGGGCGGTCGTGCTCGGCGCGGCCCTCGCCCTGGCGGCCGGCCCCGCGGCCCTCGCCGCCCCCAGGACCCCCGCCGCCCCCGCGGCCCCGGCGCCCTCGGGCTCCGCCGCACCGGCCCCGGGCGGCCCGGCCAGCGGCGGGCGGGGGGAGGAACTGTTCCGGCAGAACTGCGCCACCTGCCACGGCCAGCAGGGCCAGGGCGCCCAGCGCGGGCCCTCGCTGGTCGGCGTCGGCCCCGCGTCGGTGGACTTCCAGCTCTCCACCGGGCGGATGCCGATCCCCGACGAGATCCAGCAGCCGCGCCACGGCGAGCCGGTCTTCTCCGCCGACGAGATCGCCGCCCTGGTCGACCACGTCGCGAGCTTCGGCGGGGGCGGCCCGCAGATCCCCCGGGTGGCGCCGGGCAGCCTCACCGCCGGCCGCCAGCTGTACGCCGAGAACTGCGCGGCCTGCCACGGCGCCACCGGCTCCGGCGCGCCCCTGACCAACGGCTGGATCGCCCCACCGCTGTACGACGCGACCTCCGTGCAGGTCGCCGAGGCGATCCGGGTCGGTCCCGGCCTCATGCCCGTCTTCCCGAGCCAGGTCCTCACCGACGAGCAGGTGAACGACCTGGCCACCTACGTGCGGCGGCTGCGCGCCGAGCACCTGGACCGGGGCGGCAACCCGCTGGGCCGGCTGGGGCCGCTGGCCGAAGGGATCGTCGCCTGGATCGTCACGCTCGGCCTGCTCGTGGCGGCGGCCCGCTGGCTCGGCAGGAAGGCGGGCGAATGAGGCGCCGCCCGCGGGTGCCGGCCGCCCCGCCCGGAGTGAACGGCCGGATCATCCTGTCCTTCCTGACCAGCGCGGCCGGTGCCATCGGCTTCGCGGTCACCTACGGTCTCGGCGGCCAGACCCAGTGGGAAGGGGTGTGCCTGGCGGTGGCGTTCGCCGGGCTGGCGACCGGCCTGGCGATCTGGGGACGACGGCTGGTACCGGCCGGCGGCTACGTCGAGGAGCACGAGGGCTTCACCCCGCCGCCGGCCGAGCAGGCGCGGACCGCGGCGGTGCTCACCGCGCCGGACAGCCCGATCCGCCGGCGTGGCCTGCTCGCCACGCTGGGGCTGGCGCTGACCGCGCTCGGCG
>NZ_JBSGJR010000790.1:0-2460 GCF_053605645.1 Micromonospora sp. NPDC003776 | reverse complement strand
GCGGACCGCAGGCCGCGGCGATCGGGGCGGGCGCGCTGCTGGTCGGGCTGGTCGACTACCGACTGCTGTTCGCGGCGATCGGGGCGCTGCTGGTGGCCGCCGGCGGTTACCTGCTCACCGGCCGCCACCTGACGGCCCCGGCCGGTCCGGTGCCGGCCGCCGGGCCCGCCCCCGCCGCCGGCGTCAGCGCCGGGTAGCGCCGCTCCATCTCGCGGAGGTGGCGGCGTCGGGTCCTCGCGGACACCGCCACCTCGGTGATCCAGGGTCGATCAGCATCTCGTCCTAGCACCCCGGCGAGAGCCGGGATCGCCGTCAGGCGAAGCCGACGCGGTGGGCCGAGGTGGCGTCCAGGTTGCGGATGGCCAGGACGGCGTCCAGGGCCGCCACGGTGGCCGCCCAGCCCTTGTCCTCCGCGGAGCCGGGCAGCCCGGCGCGGTCCCGGGCCTGCTCGATGGTCTCCACGGTGAGCACCCCGTGCGCCACCGGCCTGCCCTCGTCCAACGCGACCCGGGTCAGCCCCTCGGTGACCGACTGGCAGACGTAGTCGAAGTGGGCGGTGGCTCCCCGGACGACCACGCCGAGCGCGACCACCACGTCGTACCGGCGGGCCATCGCCTGGGCCACCACAGGCAGCTCCACCGAGCCCGCCACCCGGGCCACCACCGGTCGCGCGCCGCACGCCTCGGCGGCGGCCACCGCCCGGTCGACCATGTGGTCGGTGAGGTCGCCGTGCCAGCGCGCGGCCACGATGCCGACGGTCAGCCCGGCGGCGTCCACCGTGGTCACGCCCGGCTCCCCGAAACCCGCCATCACTACGCTCCGATCTCGTCGCCGGCGACCGGGCGACCCATCGGCGCCTCGGTCACCTCGTCCAGCCCCTCCAGGAGGTGGCCCATCCGGTCCCGCTTGGTCCGCAGGTAACGCACGTTCTCCGGGTTCGACCGGATGGGCAGCCCCTCGCGGCCGCTCACCGTGAGGCCGTACCCCTCCAGGCCGGCCCGCTTGGCCGGGTTGTTGGTCAGCAGCCGCATCGACCGGACGCCGAGGTCGTAGAGGATCTGCGCGCCGGTGCCGTAGTCGCGGGCGTCGGCCGGCAGCCCCAGGTCGAGGTTGGCGTCCACGGTGTCCCGGCCCTGGTCCTGGAGCTGGTACGCCTGGAGCTTGTGCAGCAGGCCGATGCCGCGCCCCTCGTGCCCGCGCACGTAGAGCACCACGCCCCGCCCCTCCTGGCCGACCCGGGCCAGGGCGGCCTGCAACTGCGGGCCGCAGTCGCAGCGCAGCGAGCCGAACACGTCCCCGGTGAGGCACTCGGAATGCACCCGCACCAGCACGTCCCGCCCGTCGCCGAGGTCGCCCATGACCAGCGCCACGTGCTCCGCGGAGTCGAAGTCGCTGCGGTAGCCCAGCGCCCGGAACACCCCGTACGGGGTGGGCATCCGGGCGTCCGCGACCTGCTCCACCTGCTTCTCGGTACGCCGCCGGTGGGCGATCAGGTCGGCGATGGTGACCAGGGTCAGCCCGTGCTCGGCGCAGAACTTCTCCAGGTCGGGCAGGCGCATCATGGTGCCGTCGTCGTTGACCAGCTCGCAGAGGACCCCGGCGGGGCGCAGCCCCGCCAGCCGGGTCAGGTCGACAGCCGCCTCGGTGTGCCCGGGCCGGCGCAGCACCCCGCCCTCGCGGGCGCGCAGCGGCACCACGTGCCCGGGGCGGGCCAGGTCGGTCGGGTCGGTGCCGGCGTCGGCGAGCAGCCGGATGGTGTGCGAGCGGTCGGCCGCCGAGATGCCGGTGCTGATCCCCTCCCGGGCGTCGACCGTCACCGTGTACGCGGTGCCCCGCCGGTCCTGGTTGGTGTGGTGCATGGGCGGCAGGTCCAGCCGGTCGCACTCGCTCTCGGTGAGCGGCACGCAGATGTAGCCGGAGGTGTAGCGGACCATGAACGCGACCAGCTCCGGGGTGGCCAGCTCGGCCGCGAAGATCAGGTCGCCTTCGTTCTCCCGGTCCTCGTCGTCCACCACGACGACGGGCCGGCCGGCGGCGATGTCCGCCACCGCCTGCTCGATGGAGCCAAAGGTGCTCATGCCACGGCCTCCGAGTACGTCGGCGGGATCGGGGTGGGGGCGGGCGGGGTGGCCCGGGAGGTCCGCCACCAGGCGGCCAGGCCGGCCAGGCAGAACCCCCCGTAGACCAGGTACATGGCGGCCGACGGGTAGAAGCCGCCCCGGAGCAGCAGCGGCACGCCGACCGCGTCCACCGCGATCCAGATCAGCCAGAACTCCACCCAGCCACGGGCCATGCCGTAGGTGGCGAGCAGGCTGCCGACCAGGATCCACGCGTCCGGCAGCGGCCCCCACGAGCCGAGCGCGGCCAGCACCGGGTACGCCGCGGCGGTGCCCGCCGCCGCGACGACGAGCAGGCCGAGCCGCTCCGGCCAGGTGGCCCAGCGCGGGGTCACCGCCGGCT
>NZ_JBSGJR010000789.1:0-2470 GCF_053605645.1 Micromonospora sp. NPDC003776 | reverse complement strand
CGTCGGCGTGAGCGGCGATCGGACCGGCGAACACACCACCGGTGAAAGCCAGACCAGCAACACCAAGAACGCTCTTACGGAAGATCGTGTTCATGAGACAAGCTCCATTCGGGGGTCGGCGCACGCACACCGATGGGGGTCAGCGGGTGCGCAAGCACCGTCAGGCGCTCAAAACAAGGGGGAAAAGTCTTCGGGGGATCCGGCACGCGGGGCTGGGCCACTTCGCGGCGCCGGGACCATGTGTAACGACCGGCGACCCACCATCATTCCCGGGTCCGTCACCCCGTCGGGCGGGGCGGTCTTCCTCGGCCGTTCACCCGTGTTCAACGACCCCGCCCCACCCACCATTCCGGCCCCCGGATGCCCCCGGTCACACCCCCAAACCGGACACCACACCCACCCGGAGCCGGACCGCCCAGCCGTCCACGCCGTCGGTGGAACGCCATGGACGTCTCCGGGCCCCAGTGACCTTCATGGCGTTCCACCCGCCACGCCCGAGCCGACCCAGACCCAGACAATTGCCACACAATGCTGGCCGACCTTGGCCAGCGCGAGCACGCCCACCGGGACGGTCTCGCCCGGCAACTTCGGCGAAACTGCCGCCTCCCGGCACGTTGAGGCAGCAACTTCCCTGATGTTGTGCGCAGTCGGAAACGTGGCGGGCGGCGGATCGGACCCGTCGGCGACCTGCCGTCACCCGGGCCCGTCGGACGGCCGCCACTGTGACAGGCGGCAGAACGGCGGTGATCCACTCGACATGCGGCACAGGGTCGTCTGCGGCCGCCCGGATACCGCCACCTGCCGCAGGACGAGTCGATCCCCCGGGCCGTCGTCGCCGCACTGACCGGGGACGGCCGGCTGTCATACACCGTGCGGAAGGCCCGCCGTGCGCAGCGCCGGCCCGTTGAGGGTGGCGTGCCGCAAAAGCGGGCCACTGCGACACCACGCCGTGCCGCGATGGGAGTGGATCGGGGAGGCTGACGCGGCGTGATTGGGCGGGCATGCCCGGAGCCGGGCAACGGTCTAGCGGTCGTCCTCGGGGACCCACCAGCCGCCCCGGTAGAGCGTCCCCGCGCGGCGGCTCGGCCGGCTCCGGTGGGGAGAGCCGGGCGCGGCGGGTACGGCGGATCCGGTTGACCACGAACCAGCCGACCGCGCCCAGGCAGACCACGATGACGACGTGCTGGAGCGTGCCCACGTATGTCTCGACGCGGTGCCAGTTCTCGCCGAGCAGGAAGCCGGCGAAAACGAAGACGCTGTTCCAGATCAGGCTGCGCAGCGTGGTGTAGAGCAGGAAGACCGGTACCGGCATCCGTTCGACGCCGGCCGGAATGGAGATGAGGCTGAGGGATTGGTTAAGGATCGTCAGTGATCGTGGTCCGGTCGTGGGTGTCGGTGTCTTCTGGTTTGATGCGGGGCGGTGGGGGTCTGCGCCGGGCGGTGAGCGCTGCCGTGTGGCGGTGCTGTGCGAGTTGGCCCGGGTCTGGGTGTCGTGAGGATGGCGGCGGGTGAGTCGGGCGGTGTCGCTGGCTGAGGGCGAGGCTTCCCGGACCGGGTGTGTCCGCGCTCTTGTGCGCGCCGGTGTGGATGAGAAGTCCGGCGAGGTCCTGTCCCAGGCGGTGTTGGCCGAGCGTGTCGGGTGGTGTGCCGATCTGGTGGCGGGCATGGTTTCCGGGTTGTTGGTGCAGCGGTGGAACGCCGTCGATGTGCAGGTGTTGGCTTCCGGTGTGGACGCGGGTGGCCGACGGTTGCCGTCGAACGCGTGGATGGCGTTGCGGCGCCTGGGGTGGACCGTCACCGCCCCGGCGGGGGTGAGGGTCAGTGACCGCGTCGTGCGGATGGCGCAGGAGCAGGCCGGGCGTGCGCTGCGGTCGATGAAGTGGCGTGCCGATCTGACCGCCGGAGTCCTCGCATCCTGGCCGGCCGACCCGCGCAAACGCACTCCACAGGAGTGGGAGCAGGTGCGGGAGGCGATCCCTGGCGGGAAGTATCTGCCGGCCAACGTCATCAAGGGCCGCACCCGGCAGGCGGCCCGGTTCCTCAACGCCAACGGTCGCCTCCCGGTGGGCGTGTTCGAACTGGAAGGCATCCCGAAGGTCCCGCGGATGTTGGTGCTTGCGGCGTGTGACCGGCAGCAGGCCACGATCGAACGCAGCGACACCGACCCGGGCAGGGCGCTGCTGCGCCTGCAGTTGCCCACCCGGCCGGATCCGCGCACGTACCGGGACTGGACGTGGGTGGCCTGCCCGATCACCCTGCCGCCCACCGTGCCTGCGGGTGCGGTGCTGCACCTGCCCACCCTGCGCCTCACTGGCCGGCAGGTACGCGCCGATGTCGCGTTCACGCACGTGGTGCCGAAAGCCCGGCGCGCCGGGCACACGGTCGCGCTCGGGGTGGACTGGGGCCTGAACACGCTGCTGAGCGCGGGGGCCCTGCGACTGCGAGCCGATGGCCGGATCACCGCGTTGGG
>NZ_JBSGJR010000788.1:0-2484 GCF_053605645.1 Micromonospora sp. NPDC003776 | reverse complement strand
CGCTCCGGTTGGATGGCGTTTCCTCCTGTTTTCTCTCACCCCCCCCCCCCCCGCCCGCGGCGGCCGCGGGCGCCCCCCGCCCCCCCCGCCCGGCGTACCCGCCGCCCGTGGCCCGACCACGACCGGCCGCTGTTCGTCATCGCCGCCGACCACCCGGCCCGCGCCGCCCTCGGCGTCCGGGACCGGCCGATGGCCATGGCCGGGCGGGCCGACCTGCTCGACCGGCTGCGCCTGGCCCTGTCCCGCCCCGGCGTCGACGGGGTGCTCGGCACCCCGGACATCCTGGAGGACCTGCTGCTGCTCGGCGCACTGGAGGACCGGCTGGCGATCGGCTCGATGAACCGCGGCGGCCTCTCCGGCGCCGCGTTCGAACTGGACGACCGGTTCACCGCCTACGACGCCGACAGCATCGCCGCGATGGGCTACGACGGCGGCAAGATGCTCTGCCGCATCGACCCCGAGGACCACGGCACCGCCTCCACCCTGCAGGCCTGCGCCCGGGCGGTCAGCGCCCTCGCCGCCCGCCGCACCGTGGCCATGGTGGAGCCGCTGTGGGTCGGCCGCGCCGGCGGGCGGGTCACCGTCGACCTGAGCCCCGAGGCGGTGATCAAGAGCGTGAGCGTCGGGCAGGCGCTCGGCACCACGTCGGCGTACACCTGGTTGAAGCTGCCCGCGATCGACGAGATGGACCGGGTGATGGCCGCGACCACCCTGCCCGTGCTGCTGCTCGGCGGCGACCCGACCGAGGCCCCCGACGTGGTCTACGCCCGCTGGCAGCGGGCGCTGCGGGTCCCCGGCGTGCGCGGTCTGGTGGTCGGCCGGGCGCTGCTCTACCCGCCGGACGACGACGTGGCCGCCGCGGTCGACCTGGCCCACTCGCTGCTGCCCAGCGGGCAGGAAGCGTGAGCGGCCACCTGCCGTGGGGGTCCACGGCGCGGCAGCCGTGGGCGCTGGAGGTCACCCCGGAGCGGGCCGGCTGGACGTACGCGGGACTGCGGGTGCTGGAGCTGCCGGCCGGCGGCACGCTCACCTTCGCCACCGGCGAGGAGGAGATGCTGGTCCTGCCCCTCGCCGGGTCCGCCACCGTGCGCTGCGACGGGATCAGCCTGGCCCTGGCCGGCCGGCCGTCGGTGTTCGCCGCGGTCACCGACTTCGCCTACCTGCCCCGGGACGCCACGGTCACCGTCGAGGGGCAGGGGCGGTTCGCCCTGCCGTCCGCGCGGGCCCGCCGCCGGCTGTCGCCCCGCTACGGCGCCGCCCGGGACGTGCCGGTGGAGCTGCGCGGGGCCGGGCAGGCCAGCCGACAGGTGAACAACTTCTGCGCGCCGGAGGCCTTCGACTGCGACCGCCTGGTGGCCGTCGAGGTGCTCACGCCCGACGGGAACTGGTCGTCGTACCCGCCGCACAAGCACGAGGACGACCGGGTGCACGAGGACGGCCGGATCGAGGCGCGGCTGGAGGAGATCTACTACTTCGAGGTGGCCGGTGGCCCGCCCGGCGACGCCGGGGCGGTCGGCTACCAGCGGGTGTACGGCAGCGCCGCCCGGCCGATCGACGTGCTCGCCGAGGTGCGCACCGGCGACGTGGTGCTGGTCCCGCACGGCTACCACGGTCCGTCGATGGCCCCGCCCGGCCACCACCTGTACTACCTCAACGTGCTGGCCGGCCCCGGTGCGGTGCGCAGCATGGCGTTCGTGGACGATCCGCGGCACGGCTGGATCCGGGACAGCTGGGCCGGGCAGCCCGTCGACCCGCGGCTGCCGCTGACCCGGGCGGGAGGAGACCGATGCCCAGACTGACGGTGGCGCAGGCGCTGGTGACGTTCCTGGCGCGGCAGTGGTCCGAACGCGACGGCCGCCGGCAACGGCTGATCCCCGCCTGCTTCGGCATCTTCGGACACGGCAACGTCGCCGGCCTCGGCGAGGCCCTCGCCGGCGCGGGCGTGGACCTGCCGTACCGGCTGTGCCGCAACGAGCAGGGCATGGTGCACACCGCCGCCGCGTACGCCCGGATGACCGACCGGCTCAGCACCCTGGCCTGCACCACCTCCATCGGGCCGGGCGCCACCAACCTGGTCACCGGCGCCGCCGGGGCGACCATCAACCGGCTGCCGGTGCTGCTGCTGCCCGGCGACATCTTCGCCACCCGGCCGGCCAGCCCCGTGCTGCAGGAGCTGGAGGACACCCGCTCGTACGACGTCAGCGTCACCGACGCGCTGCGGCCGGTCTCCCGCTACTGGGACCGGATCAACCGGCCGGAGCAGCTGCCGGCGGCGCTGCTGGCCGCGATGCGGGTGCTCACCGACCCGGTGGAGACCGGCGCGGTCACCCTCGCCCTGCCGCAGGACGTGCAGGCCGAGGCGTACGACTGGCCGGCGGAGCTGTTCGTCGACCGTGCTGACCACCCTCTCCACCGGACGCGGCGACCTGTTCGGCACGGTCGTCAACCTGCAACGCTTCACCACCACCCTGGCCCAGAGCGACC
>NZ_JBSGJR010000787.1:0-2484 GCF_053605645.1 Micromonospora sp. NPDC003776 | reverse complement strand
CGAGCGGATCAGGCAGCCCGGGCGGGACCTGAGACGGCCGGGAGGACCGGGCGGGACCTCAGGCGGCCGGGCGGAGCGGGCGGCCGTCGCGGGCGAGCGGGGCCAGCCGGCGCCAGCGCGGCAGCTCGGTGACCATCGCGGCCAGGGCCAGCACCGTGACCGCCACCGCGACCGGCCGGGGCCAGGCCGCCCAGGACGAGACCACCGCGGCGACCAGTTGCAGCAGCACCAGGGCGATCGTCACCACCCCGGGCACCGCCACCAGCACCTGCTTCTTGTCGCCGGGGGTGGCGAAGACGGTGGGCAGGCCGATCAGCACCACGACCGAGGCGACGGCGAGGACGACGGAGTGCGGGGCGAGCGCCCACGGGGTGGCGACCCAGGCGACCAGTTCGGTCAGGAAGCGCAGCGCCGAGGCGAGGTCGGGGCCGGCCGGCGGGCGGTTGTCGATCACGGTCGCCAGTATGCCGCCGGCGCCCGCTGGACCGCCGGCCCGCCGTGTGCGGATCCCGAGTACGCGAAACGCCGCCCCGGACGGGGCGGCGTTTCAGCTCGACGGCGGTGACGGTCAGGTCATGTCGTCGTAGCGGCGCTCGATCGGCGTGGGAGCGGTGATCGGCTGCGGCGCCCCGATCGGGGCGGCCGCCTCGACCCGCCCGCTCGCCTCCACCGGCTCGACGGAGAGATCCAGCGGCGACACCTCGTCGTCGGCGACGTCCGCGTAGATCTCCCGGCCCCGCCCGCGCCGCTTGTCGTTGAGGAAGGCCACGCCGACCGCGACGAAGTAGAGCAGCGAGAGCGCGGTGGCCAGCAGCGTCATGCCGAACGGGCCCGGGTCGGGCGTGGCGATCGCGGCGAACGCGAAGGACACGAAGATCACCACGCGCCACCAGCTCAGCAGCCTGCGGGCGCTGGCCACCCCGGTGAAGTTGAGCATGAGCAGGATCAGCGGGAACTCGAACGCCACCCCGAACAGCAGGATCATATTGGTGACGAAGCCGATGTAGGCGCTGACCTCGAACTGGTTGGACAGCCCGCCGACCCCGGAGTCCATCAGGAACCCGAGGCCCTTGTCGACCACGAAGTAGGCCAGCACCCCGCCGGCCGCGAAGAGCGGCGCGGCGATCGACACGAAGACGTACGCCCACTTGCGCTCGTGCCGGTGCAGGCCGGGGGCGATGAACGCCCAGAGCTGGTAGAGCCAGACCGGCCCGCCGATGATCAGGCCGAGCCAGAGCGCCAGCTTCAGCTTCAGCACGAAACCGGTCGTCGGCGCCAGCGCCAGCAGGTCCTGGCAGTGCCCCAACGCGTCCTTCGTGTCGGGCAGCCGGCAGTACGGCCGCTTGAGCAGCAGGAACACCGGATCGGCGAGCCAGAAACCGGCGATCAGGCCGGCGACGATCGCCAGCGAGGCGCGGAACAGCCGGTTGCGCAGCTCGCGGACGTGCTCCATGAGCGTCATCGAGCCGTCGGCGGCCCGTTCGAACTCGGTCGGGCCGCGCTTCTTCAACCCGAAGGCCACGGTCGGGGGCCCTCCGGATCAGTTCTCGCGGACGCGCTGCACCGGGTCGACCGGCGGGGCGACCGGCTGCTGCGGCTGCGGGGCGAACTGCTGCTGCTGCGGCTGCGCGTACTGCTGCTGCGGCGGGAGCGGCTGGTAGCCGGACTGCGCGTCGGCCTTCTCGGCCAGGTCGCGGTCGTCATCGTGCAGGCTCTTGGTCTCGGCCTTGATGATCCGCAGCGAGCGGCCCAGCGAACGGGCCGCGTCGGGGAGCCGCTTCGCGCCGAAGAGCAGGATCAGCACGACCACGAGTACGGCGATGTGCCACGGCTTGAGGGCACCCATGGGAAGCTCCAGTCGCTCAGTGTGGTGAGGGGTGGTCGCAGCCCATCGTACGTGCGTCGACGAGGCTTGCCACCCCACCCGGCCCCTCGGTGCGGGCCTGGTCGGTGAAGTCTCGACCAACCCGAAGTGTCCCGTCAACCACCCGTCCGGGCGCGATCGTGCGCGAAGTCGCCCCGGAACGCGCAGCTAGCGCGACTCGGACCGACGGCCGTCGATCACTTTCCGCGCCTGGCCTTGATCAACGCGGTGCGTTCCTGGACGACGGTGACCCGTTCCTGCAGCGCCTCGGCCCGCTCCTGGAGCGCCTCGGCGGCCGAGCGCAGCGTCTCCGCCTCGGCCTGGCGCCCCTGCAGCGCGAGCGCCGCCCGGCGCAGCCGGGGCAGCCGCGCCAGCACCGGGCGGACCGCCAGGGCCAGCACGACGAACGCGAACAGCACGACCCCGACCACGATCCACGTCACCACGGCGGTCAGCCTACTGGGTCACCCCGGCCACCGCCGGGTCGGCGCGCTCGGCCGGCGACGCGTACGCCTCCAGGGCGGCGACCGCCTGGGCGCGGATCTGGTCGCGGAATCGCTGTGCGCGTTCCACGGCTCATACCCGAGCCCGGTCAGCCAGACCCCGGCCGGGGCGTCGCC
>NZ_JBSGJR010000786.1:0-2491 GCF_053605645.1 Micromonospora sp. NPDC003776 | reverse complement strand
CGCGGACCGGGCTCCAACGGCCCGGCGGCCGGGGCGACCACGGTGGCGGCGGTGCCGCCGGCCGGGCGGCAGATCCGGCTCTGGGACCGCTGCGGGGGCGGGCCGTCCGGGAACGTGGCGGCCGGCACCCTGACCAGCCTGCGCGACCCGCTGCCCGGGCTGCGGGCGGAGAACCCGGGGCCGGCCGGCGGCGGCCGGGACCTGGAGTCGCTGGAGTCGGCCCTGGCGCGCGGGCCGTACGAGTTCTTCGCCCAGCAGCGGGCGGTGACCGCCCGGGACTACGAGATCCTCGCCGCCGGCTCGGGGGCGGTGGCCCGCGCCCGGGCGTTCACCCGGGCCGCCGTCTACAGCTTCGCCCGCCCGGGCGAGGTCGAGGTGGTGCTGGTGCCGTACGTGCCGGACCAGGCCCGGCCCGGCGGCCGGCTGCCGGTCGACGTGCTGCGCGAGCACGAGGTCGAGGAGGCCCGCCGCGGCGTGGCGGCCGACCTGGAGCGGCGCCGGGCGCTGGGCACCGCGGTCCGGGCCAGCTGGGCCCGGTACAAGGCGGTCTCCATCCGGGCCCGGGTGGTGGTCCGGCGGGAGGAGGACGTCGACGCGGTCCGGCGGCGGGTCCACGACCGGCTGCACCAGACGCTCAGCCCGCTGCCCACCCCGCTCAACCCGACCGGCTGGGCGTTCGGCGAGCCGCTGCGCGCCTCCAACGTGTACCGGATGCTGGAGCACGCCGAGCCGGGCGTGCGGTACGTCGAGTCGGTCCGGTTCGTGGTGGACGAGGCGCCCGACGCGCAGGTGCGCACCCTCGCGGTCGACCAGTACCAGCCGGACACCTGGTACGCCGGGCGCGGCCCGGTGCTGTTCCGCTCCACCAACGCCGGGGTCGGCTGGGAACCGGCCGGCCGGTTCGACGCGGAGAGTGTGGTCCGGGTGGTCCCCGCCCCGGCGCCGGCGCGCCCCGGCATCGTGCCCCGGGCCGGCTCGGTGGCCGTGGTCACCGCGCGGGACGCGGGCGGCTCCCGGGTCCGGCTGAGCACCGACCTCGGGGAGACCTGGACCCTCCTGACCGACCTGGACTCGCGGGTGCAGGACCTGGCCTGGATCGACCGGGACGGCGCGGGCGCGCTGCTGCTCGCCACCGACACCGGCCTGTACGAGGTCTCCCTGCTGCCCGGCGCGGTGCCGCTGCAGATCCTGGTCGACCCGGCCGACGCCGACCGCGGCTTCTACGCCGTCCGGGCGTTCGTCTCCGAGCGTGGCGCGCCGGGCGTGGCGGTGGCCGCGCAGGCTGGATTCGGGGTCTACCTGTCCACCGCCGCCGGCCGCCCCGGCAGCTTCGCCCACGTCGGCCTCGCCAACGTGGACAACCGCGTCCTCGCCGTGCAGTACGACGGTCCGGCGACGCTGCTCTGGTGCGGCGCGGGCGAGCCGGACCCGAAGAAGCCCGGGCAGGGCTGCCACCGGACCCGGTTGTTCGAGTCCGATGTGAAGTGGCAGGCGATGCAGGCCGGCTGGATCGGCGGGACCTGCCGGGACCTGGCCTTCAGCGGCACCCTGGCGGTGGCCGCCACGCAGAGCGGCGGGGTGGTCCGGCTGGACACCCTGGCCGCCCAGCCGCAGTGGCTGCCGGTGGTGGTCAACTGCGGGCTGCCCCTGCGGGACCGCACGCGGTTCGTCCCGGTCGACGCGATCGCCGCCACGGCGCCGTCCGGCGCGGGTGGGGCCGACCGGCTGATCCTCGCCGGCGGCGAGCGGGGCGTGTACCGCAGCGGCGACGCCGTCGACTGGGCGGCCAGCGCCAACCAGGCCACCGCCGACGTGGTCACCGTCCCCGGCACCTGGCTGCTCTGCTCCGGCGAGCACGACATCGAGGTGGTGCGGCAGGATGCGCCGAGCGGCGATTGAGCGGCTGCTGCCGGCCGCGTACCAGCGGGCCGCCGGCCCGGGGAGCGTGCTGGGCGCGCTGCTGGACGTGATGGAGGCGTTGCACGCCCCGGACGAGGCGGTGCTCGCCGACGTCGACGCGCTCTTCGCGCCGTACCGGACGCCGGACGGGTTCGTGGCGTACCTGACCCGGTGGGTGGCCATGGACCACGTGGTCACCGCGCCCCGGGCGGACGCGCCGCTGCCGCTGCCGGTGGGCCGGCTGCGGGACCTGGTCGCGCACGGCGCCCTGCTGGCCCGCTGGCGCGGCACCCCGTACGGGATGCGGACCGCGTTGGAGCTGGCCACCGGGGTCACCGGCTTCGGGCTGGAGGAGCCGGCGGACCGCCCCTTCCACGTGGTGGTCCGGGTGCCGCCGGCCGCCGCCGACCAGCTCGCCCTGATCACCCGCATCGTCGAGGCGGAGAAACCCGCCGCCGTCACCGTCGAGATCCTCCCCGACCCGCCCGCCGACCCCGAACACCCCGCTTCCCCGCCCGCCGACCCGACCAGCGCGCAGATCTTGGACACCTCCCGTTCGACAGGAACGGAAACCGTCCAAGATCGAGCGACG
>NZ_JBSGJR010000785.1:0-2522 GCF_053605645.1 Micromonospora sp. NPDC003776 | reverse complement strand
GGAGCGGGCACGGGGCCACTCCGGCCACGGCGTCGACCCGGCGACGGTCAGCGACCGGCGAGGAAGGCCAGCGCCCGGTCCCAGGTCAGCGCGGCCGCCGGCGGGTCGTGGTCGGGCACGTCGGGGTCGGTGTAGAGATGGCCGGGACCCGGGTAGCGGTACACGGACAGCTCGACGCCGGCGTCGGTCATCGCCTGCCGCCACTGCGCGACCTCGTCGTCCGGCTCGTACTCGTCGGGGTCGGCCAGGTGCAGCTGGACCGGCAACCCGGGGCGGACCGACTCCGGCGCGCCCCCGGTGCCGTGCAGCAGGAGCAGGGCGGCCGCCTCGGGCCGCTCGGCGAGCAGCGCCCCGGCCACCCCGGCACCCATCGAGAAGCCGGCCAGCACGGTCTCGGCGGGCAGCCCCGCCGCCGCCGCGCGGGCCCGGTCGAGGACCACGTCCCGGCCCACCTTCTCCAGCAGGGCGAAGCCCTCCTCCACGGTGTCCGTGGCGGGCACCCCGTACAGGTCCGGAGTGCTGACCTGGTGGCCGGCGGCGCGGAACCGGTCGGCGGCGGCGAGCACGGCGGGCCGCAGCCCGTACACCGAGTGCAACAGCAGGATGTGTGCCATGGGCCCATCCTGTCGCATCCCTCCGACAGGGCCGGCCGGCGCGCCAGCCCGCGGCGCCTCAGTCGCGGGCGATGGTGCGGCTGCGGCCGCGGAACTCGGCGACCACCTCGTCGTCCCGCCACACCGTGACGTCGTAGATGCCGCTGCGGCCGTAGCGGACCCGCTCGGCGGCCCGGGCCTCCAGCAGGTCGCCCTCGCGGACCGGGCGGAGGAAGCTGATCTCCCCGCCGGCGGCCACGGTGGCCGGGCCGTGGCTGTTGCAGGCCAGCGCGAACGCGGTGTCGGCGAGCAGGAAGACGAAGCCGCCGTGGCCGATGGCGTGGCCGTTCAGCATGGCCGGGGTGACCCGCATCCGGGCCACCGCCGCGCCGTCCCCGGCCGAGACCAGCTCGATGCCGAGCCCCTTGGACGCCACGTCGGCGTCGAACATGTCGTGCGCCGCGCTACGGCGGCCGTCGCGCTCCCCCACCTCAGTGCCCCCGCCGCTGGTCCACGATCCGGCGCATCTTACCCATCGACCGTTCCACTCCGTCCGGTTCGATGACCTGCACCGCCACGCTCACCCCGATGGTGTTCTTGACCTGCTGCACCAGGGCCGCCCCGGCGCGTTCCGCCTCGTCCTCGGGGACGCCGACCCGGCGCTCCACCTTGACGGTGAGCGTGTCCATCCGGCCCTGCCGGTCCAGCACGCACTGGAAGTGCGGCGACAGCGCCGGGGTACGCAGGATCAGCTCCTCGATCTGGGTGGGGAAGACGTTCACCCCGCGCACGATCATCATGTCGTCGGTCCGGCCGGTGATCTTCTCGATCCGGCGCATGGTGCGGGCGGTGCCCGGCAGCAGCCGGGTCAGGTCGCGGGTGCGGTAGCGGACCACCGGCATCGCCTCCTTGGTGAGCGAGGTGAGCACCAGCTCGCCCTGCTCCCCGTCGGGCAGCACCGCGCCGGTCACCGGGTCGATGACCTCCGGGTAGAAGTGGTCTTCCCACAGGTGCAGGCCGTCCTTCGTCTCCACGCACTCGACCGCCACCCCCGGGCCCATCACCTCGGACAGCCCGTAGATGTCCACGGCGTGCATGTCCAGCCGCTGCTCCATCTCCCGGCGCATGTCCTCGGTCCACGGCTCCGCGCCGAAGATGCCCACCTGGAGCGAGGTGGCCCTGGGGTCGACTCCCTGGCGTTCCAGCTCGTCCACGATGGCCAGCATGTAACTGGGGGTGACCATGATGACCTCCGGCGCGAAGTCGCGGATCAGCATGGCCTGCCGCTCGGTCATCCCACCGGACACCGGGATGACCGTGCAGCCCAGTTCCTCGGCGCCGTAGTGCGCGCCGAGCCCGCCGGTGAAGAGGCCGTAGCCGTACGCCACGTGCACCCGGTCGCCGGGGCGGCCGCCGGCGGCGCGGATCGACCGGGCCATCAACCGGGCCCAGGTCCGCACGTCGTTCTGGGTATAGCCGACCACGGTGGGCCGGCCGGTGGTGCCGGACGAGGCGTGCAGCCGGGCGATCCGCTCCCGGGGCACCGCGAACATCCCGAACGGGTAGTTCTCCCGCAGCTCGGCCTTGCCGGTGAACGGGAACCGGGCCAGGTCGGCCAGCTCGCGCAGGTCGTCCGGGTGCACCTCGGCCGCCTCGAACGCGCGGCGGTAGTGGGGCACGTTGTCGTACGCGTGCCGCAGGGACCAGCGCAGCCGCTCCAGTTGCCGGGCCCGCAGCTCGTCGACGCTGATCCGCTCGACGGGGTCCAGCTCCTCGGGACGAGGGGTGCGGTCCTGCACGGTTGCCTCCTGCGCGACGGTCCCGACGCCGCATCGCGCCGGGCGTTGCCGGACACCGTACGCCCGTACCGGTCGTCCTGCCAGGTCAGGGGTACGACGACGGCGGCGCCCGCCCGGCGGTGGACCGGAC
>NZ_JBSGJR010000784.1:0-2530 GCF_053605645.1 Micromonospora sp. NPDC003776 | reverse complement strand
CGACCTGTGCCCGAACCTTGCCGTCAGAGGTGACGGAGAAGCCCGTGATGTCCTCCATCCCCTGCTGGGTGCCCACCACCCGGCCGGTGCGCCGCTTCGATCCACCCCCGCAGCCCTGGCTGCCCGGTCACCGCGGCGTGGACCTCGCCGCCACGCCGGCAGCCGGGGTCCGCGCCGCCGGCCCCGGTGTGATCCTCTTCGCCGGTCCGGTCGCCGGGCGCCCGGTGGTCACCGTCGGCCACGCCGGTGGGCTGCGGACCGCCTATGAGCCAGTCCTCCCCGGGCTGTCGCCCGGCGCCCGGGTGGCGCTCGGCACCCCGATCGGCACCCTGCTCGCCGGTCACCCCGGCTGCCCGGTGGAGGCGTGCCTGCACTGGGGACTGCGCCGGGGCGACGAATACCTCGACCCGCTCGCCCTGCTCGGTCTCGGCCCGGTCCGGCTGCTCCCGCTCGACCCGTCAGCCCACGATCCGTCGGGCACGGCGTCCGGGGCAGCGCCGGGTCAGCCCTGGGCGAGCAGCGCGGGGAGGCGGACGGCCAGCCGGTCGTACTCGTCGGGCGTGTTGTAGACCTGGCCGCACAGGCGCAACCAGCCCCGCCCGTTCCAGCCGGCCACCGACACCTCGGCGGCGAGCTGCTCCGCGATCCGGGCGCGCAACACCCGCGCCGCGTCGATCGTGGTGGCGACCCCGGGCGGCAGCGGCACCAGTCGCATGGCCACCGTCGGCCCGCCGGGCTCCGGCAGGTCGGCCGGCGCCACCCCGAGGGCGTCCGCGACCACCCGCTGCCCGTACGCCGCCAGCGCGGCGTTGTGCGCGCGTACCCGGTCCAGGCCGAGGCTGCGCAGGGTGAACAGCCCCACCGGGGCGGCCAGCCACGGGGTGTAGTCCAGCGTCGCCTGCCACTCGACCCGGGCGGGGAAGCCGCTGTCCTGCTCCCAGGAGACCACCAGCGGCTGGATCCGCTCCCGCCACGGCTCGGCCACCACCAACGCCGCCGTCCCCCGGGGCGCGTACGCCCACTTGTGCAGGTTGCCGACCCAGAAGTCCGCGCCGATCGAGGCGACCGTGATCGGCAGCATGCCCGGGGCGTGCGCGCCGTCGACCAGCACCGGCACCCCCCGCTCCCGGGCCACGCCGACGATCGCGGCGGTCGGGAAGAGCCGGGCCGTCGGCGAGGTGATCTGGTCGATGATCAGCAGCCGGGTACGCCCCGGCCGCAGCCCCGCCCGGATGATCTCGACCACCTCCTCGTCGGTGGCGGCCAGCGGCACCGGCAGCGTCCGGGACACCGCCCCGGTCCGCTCGCACTCCCGCGCGACGGAGAACGCCACCGCCCCGTACCCGTGGTCGGTGCTCAGCACCTCGTCGCCGGGGCGCAGGCCGAGGGACTGGAGCACCACGGCCACCCCCGTCGTGGCGTTGCCCACCAGCGCCGTACCGTCCGGGTCGGCACCCAGGAAATTGGCCAGGTGCCGCCGGGTGTGCGTGATCCGGTCGACGAGGCCCTGGGTGAAGAAGCGCAGCGGATTCGACTCCATCTCGTCACGCAGTCGCTGCTGGGCGCGCTGCACCCCGATCGGGACCGCGCCGAACGACCCGTGGTTGAGGTGGCTGACCGACGGGTCGAGAGAGAAGAGCAGCCGAGCCCCGGGGATCGGCTCGGGCGGCTGCGGGACCGTCATCGGCCGATCGTAGCCCGCCGTGGATCATCAACTGACGGTTCTTCCGCCCCGCCCACCGGGCGCGGTGCCACCCGCGTCCCGCGAGTTCGGTCGGCCCGACGATCACGCCCGCGGATGCGCCTGCCGGTACGCCGCCCGCAGCCGCTCCACCGACACGTGCGTGTAGATCTGCGTGCTGGCCAGCGAGGAGTGCCCGAGCAGCTCCTGCACGGCCCGCAGGTCCGCGCCGCCCTCCAGGAGGTGGGTGGCGGCGGAGTGCCGCAGCGCGTGCGGCGTCGTCCGGGGCAGGCCGGCGGCCGCGGCGTACCCGGCGACGATCCGGCGGGCCGTGGTCGGGTTGAGCCGCCCGCCCCGCGCCCCGAGCAGCAGCGCCGGGCCCGAGCCGGCACCCGCCAGCGCCGGCCTGCCCTGCTCCAGCCACGCGTCCAGCGCCCGCTGCGCCGGCACCCCGTACGGCACGGCCCGCTCCCGCCCGCCCTTGCCCAGCACGCGTACCACCCGGCGGCCGTGGTCGACGTCGGTGAGGTCGAGGCCGCACGCCTCGCTGATCCGCACCCCGGTGCCGTAGAGCAGTTCCAGCAGCAACCGGTCGCGCAGCACCACCGCCTCGTCGCTCGCGGCGAGGGTCGCTGCCCCGTCCCGCTCGTGGCCCCCGTCCGGGGCGGCATCGGCGTCTCGTGCCGCCGCTGCCGTGGAGGGCGCCGCTCCCGGCGATCCCCGGCCCTCGGCCCCCCGCCGGGGCGCCCACAAACGGGGCCCCCGGAGCGCGCGCCCGGCGGGGGGGACCAGCCCGGGGGGCCGGGGGCGGGGGGGGGGGGGGGGCCCGGGGGGGGGGAGGAGGGCGGC
>NZ_JBSGJR010000783.1:0-2534 GCF_053605645.1 Micromonospora sp. NPDC003776 | reverse complement strand
GCCGACGGGTCAGCGCGGCGAGCCGGCCCCTGCCCTCGTCCCTGCCGGTCATCGCCTGGTTGAGGGCGGCGGCCTGGTGCTGCTCCCGGCTGCGCCGGCCGAGGTGGACGGAGAGGCGGACCAGCAGCGCCACCACCACCAGCAGCACGCAGGCGAGATAGCTGAGGACCACCCAGGTCTTCGCGGCGCGGCCGGCGTTGAGGCCGTGGATCAGGGCGAACGGCCAGGAGACGTACGCCATCGAGTGCAGCGCGCGCCAGAACCACCGGGGGCCGACCCCGGCGAAGCGGACCCGGATCAGCCCGGTCCAGAGCACGCTCACCATGAGGAAGGCGGCGACGGTGCCCAGCCCGACGTAGAGGCCGGTGCCGCCGATGAACGGCACGACGGCGTCGGTCGGGGCGGCCCGGCCGATGGCGACCTTGGTGACGACGTGGAAGACCAGGCCGGCCACGGCGAGGATGCCGGTGGCCCGGTGCGCCGACTGGAGCAGCACCCGGTGCCGGATGAGCAGCACCAGCCGGTCGGTGGCGAGCAGCCCCAGCATCACGGTGAGGCTGAGCGAGACCAGGGCGACCACCCCGGCGAAGAACTCGGTGAAGAAGAAGCCGTACGCGTACAGGGTGGTGCCCGCGCCGGCCAGTTCGAGGCCGGCCCAGACCAGGGCCAGCACGGACGCGCCGAGCGTGACCATCGCCGGCTTCGACATCGTCCGGGCACCTCGGCTGCTGCTGGTGGTGCGGACGGTCACGGCCTTGTCGTTCTGCTGTGCCCGGGCCATCTGCTCCTCGATCTCTCGCGGCGCCTGCTCCCCCTCCAGTACGGACGGACGTCGCGAGCGGATGAGTCCGGCGGCGAAATTGCTCGGTCGCACAACGACGTATTTCCATCCGTTGACAGCTCTTGCAACACGCTTGTAACCTTGCCGAAAAATTTCAGCCGGCACTGCAAGAACCCGGCACCGCAGCGCTCCCCCCACACCCCGTCCCCCGCACCTTCAGGAGTCCAGATGCATCGCCGCAGATGCCGCTCTGCCACCCTCGCCCTCGGCCTGGCCGCCGGCCTGATCGTCCCGACCGCCGTGGCGGCGCCCCCGGCCGCCGCGACCACCCCCGGCAGCAAGAAGGTGATCGTCCAGCTCTTCGAGTGGAACTGGAACTCGGTGGCCAGCGAGTGCACCTCCACGCTCGGCCCGAAGGGCTACGGCTTCGTGCAGGTCTCGCCGCCCCAGGAGCACGTCAAGGGCAACCCGTGGTGGGTCGCCTACCAGCCGGTCAGCTACCGGATCGAGTCCCGCAAGGGCACCCGCGCGGAGTTCCAGGCGATGGTGAACACCTGCCACAACGCCGGCGTGAAGGTCCTCGTCGACACCGTCGTCAACCACATGTCCGGCCAGGACAACGGCGGCACCGGTTGGGCCGGCACCACGTACGGCCATTACAGCTACCCGGGCAACTACGGGTCGCAGGACTTCCACCACTGCGGCCGCAACGGCAACGACGACATCGTCAACTACGGCGACCGGTACGAGGTGCAGAACTGCGAGCTGGTCAACCTGGCCGACCTGGCCACCGAGACCGACTACGTCCGCACCCGGCTGGCCACGTACATGAACGACCTGCTGTCGCTGGGCGTGGACGGGTTCCGGCTGGATGCCAGCAAGCACATGCCGGCCGCCGACATCGCCGCCATCAAGGGCAAGCTCTCCCGCTCGGCGTACCTGGTGCAGGAGGTCATCTACGGCGCCGGGGAGCCGATCCAGCCGACCGAGTACACCGGCAACGGGGACGTGCACGAGTTCCGGTACGGCAAGGACCTCGCCCGGATGTTCAACAGCGAGCGGCTGGCGTACCTGAAGAACTTCGGCGAGGCCTGGGGCTACCTGCCGGGCAGCCAGGCGGTGGTCTTCACCGACAACCACGACACCCAGCGCGACGGCGGCGTGCTCACCTACAAGGACCGCGGCGAGTACGCCCTGGCGAACGCGTTCATGCTGGCCTGGCCGTACGGCACCCCAGCGGTGATGTCGAGCTTCACGTTCAGCAACAAGGACCAGGGCCCGCCCTCGGACGCCAACAACAAGACCTTGAACACCACCTGCTACTCCGGCTGGGAGTGCGAGCACCGCTGGCGGGTCATCGCCAACATGGTCGGCTTCAACAACGCCACCCAGGGCGCGTCGGTCGCCAACTGGTACGACAACGGCTGGCAGCACATCGCGTTCAGCCGGGCCGGCAGGGGCTACCTGACGATCAACGACGAGGACTTCGCGATCACCGGCCGCTCGTACTACACCGGCCTGCCCGCCGGCCGGTACTGCGACGTCATCCACGGTGACTACAGCAACGGCTCGTGCAGCGGACCGGTGATCACCGTGGACTCCAGCGGCTGGTTCGCCGCGAACATCAACGCGCACGACGCGGTGGCCATCCACATCGGCGCGAAGCTGTCCTGACCTGGGCCGTACCCCGACGGCCCTCGTGGACCGGCCCGATCCCCGCGCGGGAACGGCCCCGGGGGCCCCCCCCCCCCCG
>NZ_JBSGJR010000782.1:0-2540 GCF_053605645.1 Micromonospora sp. NPDC003776 | reverse complement strand
CTCGGGGGGCGGCCCGGTGCAGCGCGGCGCGGGCCGGCCCGGCGTAGCGGTGGGTGTTCATGCCGAGCGTGCGGGCGATCTCGTGGGCCGCCCAGCGGTGGTGGGCGAGCACCTCGGCCAGGTCGGTGTCCCGGCTCTGCGACAGCGCGTCCAGCCAGTCCGCGGTCCGCTCGTGCCGGGCCACCCGCTCGGTACGCGGCAACCGCTGGTAGCAGACATCCCGGACCAGGACGTGCCGGAACCGGAACTCCGGCTGCCCGGCCATCGTGGACGCCGCCTGCTCGTGCACGAAGTCGCGCTGCTCCAGCCGGCGCAGCGCGCGTTCCACCGACTCGACCTGCTGGCCCAGCGCGGCGGCCACCGCGCCCGGCCAGAACTGCACGCCCACCACCGAGGCGGCCAGCAGCACCGCCCGGTCCTTGGCGTCGAGCAGGTCGACCCGGTTGGCGATGACCGCGTGCACGCTCTCCGGCATGGGCAGGTCGAGGTGCTTCTCCAGCGACCAGCCGCGGCCCGACTGGCGCAGCGCGCCCTGCTCGATGAGCATCCGGACGTATTCGTGGGCGTAGAGCGGGTTGCCGCCGGCCACCTCGACGAGTGGGGTGAGCATCTCGGCGGGGAACGCGGCCTGGCCGAACATGTGCGCGTAGAGCGAGGCGATGCCGGTGTCCCGCAGCGGCGGCAGGGTGATGGTGACCGAGCCGGTGATCGTCCCCGCCCAGCTCGGGTCCCGGTCGACCAGTTCCGGCCGGGCGGTGCAGAGCAGCAGCAGCGGCACGTCCCGGGCGGCGGCCCCGAGCAGCTCGACGAAGCGCAGCATGGCGTCGTCGGCCCAGTGCAGGTCCTCGAAGACCAGCACGGTGGGGCGCCGGGCCGCGAGGGCCAGCAGGAACCGCCGCCACGCCGACTCCGCCTCCTCCGCCGGCAGGCTGGTGCCGGCCAGCCCGACCAGCGGGCGCAGCGCGTCCACGATCCGGTCCCGCTCGGCGGGCCCGACCAGCTCGGCGACCGCGGCGGTGAGGCGCTGCGCCGCGGTGGACGCCGGATCGGTGTCGAGGATGCCGGCCTCGGTCTTCACGATGTCGGCCAGCGCGGCGAAGGTGACGTTCTCCCCGAACGGCGGGCACCGGCCGGTCCGCCAGGTCAGCGGCTCGTCGACCAGCCGGCCGGCGTGCCGGTACAACTCGCGGACCAGCCGGCTCTTGCCGATGCCGGCCCGCCCGAACACCGTCACCACCTGCGGGAGCAGGTCCCGCAGCGACCGGTGCAGGGCGTTGACCAGCAACCCCAGCTCGTGCTCGCGGTCGATCAGCGGGGTGGTGTCCGGCTCCCGGTCGGTGGGCTGCCGGCGTACCGGGGCCAGGGCGAGCCAGACCTCCGTGGGGGTGGAGCGGCCGCGCAGGGTGACCGGCGCTTGTTCCTCGTACCTGATGGCGTCCTTGGTGAGGGCGTGGGTGGTGCCGCAGACCAGCACCCCGCCGGGCGGCGCCACCGACTGCATCCGGGACGCCGTGTTGACCACGTCACCGGCCACGATGGCCTGGCCGCCGTCGCGGGCGGCGGCGACGTCCACCAGCGCCTCACCGGTCGCCACCCCGACCCGGAAGCGCAGCTCGTCCCGGCCGGACGGGGCGAACCGGGTGAGCACGCGTTGCAGCTCCAGCCCGGCGCGGACGCAGCGCAGCGCGTCGGTCTCGGTGGCCACCGGCGCGCCGAAGAGCGCCATCACGGCGTCGCCGATGTACTTCTCGACCACCCCGCCGTACTGCCCGACCACCCGCTTCGCGGCGGAGAAGAAGCCGGTCTGCATGCCCCGGACCTGTTCCGGGTCGGCCCGCTCGACGTACGGGGTGAAGTCGATCAGGTCGACGAAGAGCACGCTGACCCGGCGCCGGTCCTCCTGCGGCGCCGCGACCGGCTGCTTCGCCCCGGCCCGGGGCGATCCGCACGAGGTGCAGAAAGCCACGTCGGCGGCGAGCGGGCGCAGGCAGTGCGGGCAGACCGCGCCCAGCTCGGCCCCACAGCCACCGCAGAAGCGGTCGCCGTCGGCGGCGGTACGTCCACAACGGTCACACTGCGCGGAGATGACACCCTCCACTGGTGGATCTTCCGGCCGGATCCGGCCGGGCGCCGCCCCCCGCGGCGTCCACGGTGAGTATCGCCGTCACCCGACCTGTCAGGTACCGGGCTGTTGGCTTGTGGACACTCATCCGGGCAGTCAGCGGGGCGTCCCGGCGGCTACATTCATGCCCGCCGGACGACGACGACCGCGATCACAAGGGGGAAAAATGGTGTACGTGAAGCTGGAGAGCGACTGGACCGACGGCGACGGTGTCGTGCACTCGGCGGGCGAGTCCGTCGACGTGGACGCCGTCACGCTCGCCACGCTCCAGGCGGAGGGCATCGTCAGCGAGGGTTCCACCACCAGCAAGGACGGCACCGACTGGGCCGGCCCGACCGGGACCACCACCAACTGGGCGGGGCCGACCAGCATCACCCCGTGATGCTGGCGCAGCTGAATGCCAGGACGCGGCCGTGGC
>NZ_JBSGJR010000781.1:0-2540 GCF_053605645.1 Micromonospora sp. NPDC003776 | reverse complement strand
GGACGCGGTGTCCTGGCCGGCGGACGGGGTGTCCGACCGGGGCGCGGAGGGGCGGGCCGGGCCGCCGAGCGAGGCCGCACCCCGCTCCCCGGCCACCTCGCACCGGATCTGCCAACGGCCACCGAACTCCTCGTAGAGCGCGTCGGCCAGGACCGAAGTGTGGGCGGCCATCATCTGGGCGAGCACCGGCGACTTGACGGTCAGGACCAGCGTGTCGCCGTCCACGTCGCGTACCACCGCGTCGCGCATCAGGGCGGCGGCCGGCTTCTTGATCCGGTTGACCTTGGCGACGATGTCCGGCCAGACCCGGCGCACCGCGACGGCGTCGAGCGCGCCGGGCGGAGCGGCGCCCGGCCGGGGCGGCTCGGGCGTGGCCGGGTCGGGCATCACCGCCGAGGCGGGCGCCGGACGCCGGGCGGGCGTGCCCGACCCCGCGCCGTCGGGAGCCCGGTCGGCGGAACCCGGGGCCGGCACGGCGGTGCCGCCCGCGGACCGGCCGCCGGGGCGGGCATCCGGGCCGGGCTGGACACTGCCACTCACCGACGGGTCGGCCGGTCGGGCCGAGGCCGAACGGGCACCCGCCGCCGCGGCGGCGGCGCGAGCGGCGGCCGCCCCGGAGGGGGCCGCGGCAGCCGCCGGCGTGCCGGCGGTCTCCGGGTGGCTCGCGGCGGCAGCCGCGGTCGGGGCGGGAGCCGCCGGGCGTACCTCCGGGGCGGGGGCGACCGGCGCGGGGCCGGCGGCGGCCGGCGGCAGCTCGCCACCGCCCAGGGTGAGTCGGCGCTCCATCCGCTCCAGGCGCTGGAGCAGGCCACCGGTCGTGTCGTCCACGCCGGGCAGCAGCATCCGGGCGCAGATCAGCTCCAGCAGCAGCCGGGGCGCGGTGGTGCCGCGCATCTCGACCAGGCCGTTGTGCACGATGTCGGCGCAGCGGGACAGGGTGGCCGGGCCGAGCCGCTGGGCCTGGGCGGCCATCCGCTCGATCTGGTCGTCCGGCCCGTCGATGAGGCCCTTGGCGGCGGCGTCCGGCACCTGCTGCATCACGATCAGGTCGCGCAGCCGTTCCAGCAGGTCGGAGGCGAAGCGGCGGGAGTCGTGCCCGGCCTCGGCGACCCGGTCGATGGTGGCGTACGCGGCGGCGCCGTCACCGGCGGCGAGCGCGTCGCACATCTCGTCGATGAGCGCGGCGTCGGTGACGCCGAGCAGCGCGGCGGCCCGGGCGTAGCTGACGCCCTCGGGGCCGGCGCCCGCGATGAGCTGGTCGAGCACGGAGAGGCTGTCGCGCATGCTGCCCGCGCCCGCGCGCACCACCAGCGGGAAGACCGCCGGCTCGACGGTCACCCCCTCGGCCTCGCAGAGCTGCTGCAGATAGGGGCGGACCACCTTCGGCGGGAACAACCGGAACGGGTAGTGGTGGGTCCGCGACTTGATCGTGCCGAGGACCTTCTCCGGCTCGGTGGTGGCGAAGATGAACTTGACGAACTCCGGGGGCTCCTCGACCAGCTTGAGCAGGGCGTTGAAGCCGGCCGACGAGACCATGTGCGCCTCGTCGATGATGTAGATCTTGAAGCGGCTGCGGGCCGGTGCGAAGAACGCCTTCTCGCGGAGCTCGCGGGCGTCGTCGACACCACCGTGGCTGGCCGCGTCGATCTCGATGACGTCGATCGACCCGCCGCCGTCGGGGGCCAGCCCGCGGCACGACTCGCACTGGCCGCACGGCTCGGGGGTGGGGCCCTGCTCGCAGTTGAGCGAGCGGGCCAGGATCCGGGCGCTGGAGGTCTTGCCGCAGCCACGCGGGCCGGAGAAGAGGTAGGCGTGGTTGAGCCGGCCACTGCGCAGCGCCTGCGACAGCGGCTCGGTGACCTGCTCCTGGCCGATCATCTCGGCGAACGTCCGGGGCCGGTACTTGCGGTAAAGGGCCAGTGCCACCCGTACCGCCTCCTCTCGACCGAGCCATTCTGCGCCGGTCAGACTCGGGTGACCACCCACCACCCCGTGACCTGACCCGCAGGAACGTTACCGGCACCCGGAGACAGAAAGGCCTCCCGTGCACCCGGCAGAGCTCGCTTATCCTTGCTGCCTTCCGGCCCTGGGGAGGTTCACGAGATACCGCCGCACGGGAGGTGCCGCCAAGCCTACCCGACCCGGCGTGGATCTTCCGGGAGGGTGGGGTGGCCCACCCGCGCGGGACCTGTATCCTGGCTCGCGGAGGATTCGCCTAGAGGCCTAGGGCGCACGCTTGGAAAGCGTGTTGGGTTAACACCCTCACGAGTTCGAATCTCGTATCCTCCGCCGTCGACGCAAGGGCCGGCCCCGTCCCCGGGGCTGGCCCTTCGTCGTATCCGGGCACTCCACGCCCCGCTGGCCGACCTGATCGTCTCCGGGCCGTCCGTCCCGGTCCGGCCCCCGCGCCGGTACGCCGTCAGCCCCGGTCCCCCGTACCGGCTGCCGGCACCGGATCGGCCGGCGTGAGCGGGTCGACGGGGGGCCCGGCCGGCGCGTCCCGGCCGCCGCGCAGTGCCCAGCCGGCCAGCAGCAGCGCG
>NZ_JBSGJR010000780.1:0-2571 GCF_053605645.1 Micromonospora sp. NPDC003776 | reverse complement strand
GCCTGCCGGGCGGGGTCCGGGGGTGACCAGGTGCCGGCGAGCCGCCCGGCGACCAGCCGGGCCTGCGCCTCGACCAGCGGGAACGCCGCCCCGGTGGACTGCATGAGCCCGACGAAGGCCAGGCCGGGGGCGTCGAGGTGGAAGACGTGCCGGTACAGCGGCAGCCGGTCGGCGCCGTCGCCGAGCAGGTCGGGGTCGAGGAACGGCACCTCCACCCGGTAGCCGGTGCACCAGATCACCAGGTCCACCTCGTCGGCGCGGCCGTCGGTGAACTCCACTCGGGTGCCGGCGAACCGGGCGATGCCGGGGCGGGCTTCGATCTCGCCGTGGGTGAGCCGGGACAGCAGGCCGTCGGAGAGGGTGGGGTGGTCCTGGAGGAAGCCGTGCGCCGGGGCGGGCAGCCCGTACCGGCCGGGCGGGCCGACGGTGGCGGTGAGCATGGTCTGGCTGATCCGCTGCCGTAGCCGCCAGGGCAGCCGGCGCGCGAGGGCCCCGTTGAGGGTGTCCGAGGGGCGGCCGAGCAGGTACTTGGGCACCACCCAGACGCCGCGGCGCAGGGACAGCAGGGTGCGGGTGGCCGCGTACGAGGCGTCGACGGCGATGTCCATCGCGGAGTTGCCGCCGCCCACGACCAGCACCCGCCGGCCGGCGAGCTGCTCCGGTCCCCGGTAGTCGTGGCTGTGCAGCTGCTCGGCGGCGCACTCGCCGGGGTAGGTGTCGGGCAGCTTCGGCACCCGGTTGTGGCCGTTGGCGACCACCACGGCCTCGACGTCGACGTGGACGGGGCCGTCGGGTCCGGTGGCGTGCAGGGTCCAGGTGCCGTCGGCGGCGCGGGACACCCGGTCGACGGTGTGCCGCAGCCGGACGTCCTCGCCCAGCCCGAACCGGTCGGCGTAGTCGGCGAGGTAGCCGGCGACGCGGGTGTGGTCCGGGTAGTCGGGCCAGTCGGCGGGCATCGGGTGGTCGGCGAACTGGGTGCGGCCCTTGCTGGTGTTCAGGTGCAGCGTCCGGTACGCGGGCGAGCCCGGGGTCCCGTACATCCAGAGGCCGCCGACGGTGTCGGCGGCCTCGAACGCCACCGCGGGCACGCGTGCGTCGCGCAGCGCTTTGAGGGTGGCCAGGCCGGCCGCCCCGGCGCCGATCACCGCCACCCTGGGCCGTGCCGTCATGCCGCCTCCTTAATCCAACGCCTGATGGATAATGCCCAGCCGGCGGCGGACCGTCAAGAGCCGGCCGGCGGGTACAACCCGTCGAGGAAGCGGTGCACGAAGGCGCGGAACTCCCGCCGCTCCCGGGCCCCGGCGCCGCCCTGCGCGGCGAGGGCCACCACGTGCCCGTGCACCGCCCAGACCAGGCTGCGCACCGTGACGTGCGGGGTGGGCTCCACCAGCGCGCCACGGCGCGCCGCGGCGGTGAGCAACTGCTCGACCAGCCCGTACAGCGGGGCCGCGTAGCGCTGGTCGAGGTCGCCGTGCCGGTGCGGCTCCAGCCACCGGCGCAGCCACAGCGCGGTGGTCTCCGGCCGGTCCTCCAGGAAGTCCACGAAGACGTCGACCAGGTCGTGCAGCGCGCGCAGCGCCGCCCCGGACCCGGCCGCCAGGGCCGAGCGCGCCCGCTCGCCGGCGGCCTCGAGGACCTGCTGCTCGGCGGTGAAGACCCGGGCGAAGCAGGCGTCGTAGAGCTGCGCCTTCGTACCCGTGTGGTGCGCGACGGTGGCCACGTCGACGCCCGCGGCGGCGGCGACGTCGCGCAGGCTGACCGCGTCGAAGCCGCGGTCGGCGAACAGCGTGGTGGCGGCGGCGAGGACGAGGTCGCGGGTCGGCCGCTGGTCGTCGCGGCGGGGCCGGCCCGGCCGCCGGCGGGGCATGGTCATCCCGCCATTGTTCCCCCTACAATCCATCATCCGTTGGATTGGTGGGCCGGCGCGCCCGGGGAGGACACAGATGACCGGGCTCGACGGCGACGTCACCCTGCGGCGCGGCCCGCTGACCGGCTTCGCCGCCGGCTCGCTCGGCATGGGCGTCTGGCTCACCGTGCCCGGGCTGCTGCTGCTGTACTTCCTGACCGACATGCTCGCCGTGGCGCCCTGGCTGGCCGGGCTCACCCTGCTGCTGCCGAAGATCGCCGACGTGGTGCTGCACCCGTGGATCGGGCACCGCAGCGACGTCGAGCAGGCCCGCCGGGGGCACCGCCGCCGGTTGCTGCTGGCCGGCTGCCTCCTGCCGCTGGCCTTCGCCGCGCTGTTCGCGGTGCCCGGCGAGCTCACCGGCGCGCCCGCCGCGGCCTGGGTGGCGCTGCTGTTCATCGCCGGGAACCTGCTGTTCGCCGCGTACCAGGTGCCCTACCTGGCCACCCCGGCGGACCTGCGGATCGGCTACCACGAACGCACCCGGCTGATGGCCTTCCGGATGATGGTCCTCACCGTTGGCATCCTGCTGTCCGGGCTGCTGGCGCCGCTGCTGACCGGCGGCGACACCCCCACCCGCGGCGGCTACCTGCGGATGGCCGCGCTGCTGGGCGTCGGAATGCTGGCCGCCATGCTGGTCGGAGTGACCGGGATCGACCGGCTGC
>NZ_JBSGJR010000779.1:0-2576 GCF_053605645.1 Micromonospora sp. NPDC003776 | reverse complement strand
ACGAGTTTCCCGGCGCGCGGCCGCCGGGCCCGGCGCCCCCGATGACCGTCGGGACCGGCAGCCGCGTCGAGGGCAGGCTAGGCCAGGGGTACGACAGCTCAGGCCGGCACGTCGACGAAGTGCTCGACCAGTGGCGGCCCGGCGAAGTAGGGGCCGATCAGCGCCCGCCACTGCCCGAAGCGGTCGCTCTGCCGGAAGTTGACGTCGTGCGCCTCGACCGAGTCCCACTCCACCAGCAGCACGAACCGCGAGGGCGACTCGACGCCCCGGGTCATCCGTACCGAGCGGCAGCCCTCCGTCCCGGCGAGGATCGGGCGGGCCTGCGCGTACGCGGCGGCGAAGTCGTCCTCGTGCCCGGGGGTTACGTCGATCAGCGCGACCTCAAGAACCATGCCCGAAGCCTCGCACGCCCCCCGCCGTCCGGTGCGACCCGGGGCCTGTCCGTCCCACCGCGGCACCCGACCCGCGGCTGGTGGCGCCGCGACCGGCCGCCCACCCGGCCCACCGGGTCCGGCGCCGTGATCGACTCGGCCTGCGGCAACCCGCCGCCTCCCGGCGCTCCGAGCGCGTGAGTCGCCGCATCGCGTGCCGGTGGCCGGCGGACCCCGGCCGTACACCTAGCCTCCTAGGATGTACTACGGATGGTGGCCTGGACCGTGCCGGAACGTGATTCCCTCAGCAATCCGGGCCCCGGAGATGCGCTGACCGGGCTCGATGGTGAACAATGGCGGCCGAGGAGGGGAGTATTCCCCCGCAACGGAGTCGTCAGCACGGAAGAGCGCCGGTCCACCGGTCGCCCGACCCGGCTCCGTCGGCCAGCGGTCCCGGAGTCTCGGGCCGGTGGCGGAAGAGACCTCCGACAGTCACCAGAGTCAGCGTCGACGCACCCCGGACCCTCACCCGGCGTACGGTGTGCCCGACGCTGTGTGTCTGCCGGAGGATGGATTTGAACGTGTCCGGATACGTGTGGGCCGGGACTCTCGTCGCGCTGACGGCGGTCCTGCTCGCCGACCTCTTCATCATCGGTCGCCGCCCGCACGAGCCCAGTGTCCGCGAGTCGAGCCTCTGGGTCGGCTTCTACGTCGGGTTGGCGCTGCTCTTCGGCGCGGGCCTCTGGCTCACCTCGGGGCCCAGCGTGGCCGGCCAGTTCTACACCGGGTGGCTCACCGAGTACAGCCTCTCCGTGGACAACCTGTTCGTCTTCGTGATCATCATGGGCCGCTTCGCGGTGCCCCGGAAGTACCAGCAGAAGGTGCTGCTCGTCGGCATCCTGCTGGCGCTGGTCATGCGGGGCGGCTTCATCGCCGCCGGCGCCGCGCTGATCTCCCAGTTCTCCTGGGTGTTCTACATCTTCGGGGCGTTCCTGATCTACACGGCGGTCAACCTGGCCCGGCAGGGCGAACCGGACGAGGACGAGTTCAGCGAGAACCTGCTGATCCGGTGGAGCCGCAAGGCGCTGCCGCTGTCCCGCCAGTTCGACGGGGCGCGGATGACCACGCACGAGAACGGGCGGCGGCTCTTCACCCCGATGCTGATCGTGATGATCGCGATCGGCACCACGGACCTGATCTTCGCCCTCGACTCGATCCCGGCGATCTTCGGCATCACCCAGGAGCCGTACCTGGTCTTCACCGCGAACGTCTTCGCGCTGATGGGCCTCCGCCAGCTCTACTTCCTGCTCGGCGGGCTGCTGGACCGGCTGATCTACCTGAGCTACGGCCTGGCCGTGGTGCTCGGCTTCATCGGGGTCAAGCTGGTCCTGGAGGCCCTCGCCGACAACAACCTGCCGTTCGTCAACGGCGGCCAGCACGTGGCCTGGGCCCCGCACATCCCGATCTGGCTCTCGCTGGCCGTCATCCTCGGCACCCTGGCGATCGCCACCGCGGCCAGCCTGGTCAAGTCCTCCCGGGACCGGCGCCGCGAGCTGGCCGAGGCCCGGCGCTGACCGGACCCGCACGACGAAGGGGCGCCCCCACGGCGGGGAGCGCCCCTTGCGGCGTACGGGGTCAGACGCGGTGCGCGGCGACCAGGGTTGCCTCCCGGTCGGGAGGGAGCCGCTCCTCCACCACCCGGCGTTGGATGTAGCAGGCATGCAACATCCGCCGGACCTCGCCGTGCGGCTCGGCGCTGACGATGCCGATGTGGTGGATGCGGCGGCCCGGCCGGGCGAAGAAGTAGAGGTCGCCGGGGCGCTCCTCGCCCAACGCCAGCGGGGTGGTCGCCTCGGCCTGGTCGTCGGCGTCCCGGGGGAGCGTCACCCCGTACCGCCGCCAGGCCAGGTGCACCAGGCCGGAGCAGTCGATGCCGAGGGTGGAGAGGCCGCCCCAGATGTAGACCAGGCCGCGCAGCCGCTCGGCGACCGCGAGCACCTCCTTGGCCTCCGGCCGTTCGGTGGGCAGCGGGACCAGGTCGCCCTCGGGGGCCCAGGCCGGCTCGACCCGGCCGGGCACGTGCACGGGCCGCCAGCCTTCCGTCGGCCGGCCGGCCGAGGCGAGGCGGGTGCCCTCGGCGACGCCGCGCAGGGGCCCCCCGCCCTCCGGGGCGGGGGGGCCCGGGGGGGGGGTGGCGGCCACGAC
>NZ_JBSGJR010000778.1:0-2594 GCF_053605645.1 Micromonospora sp. NPDC003776 | reverse complement strand
CGGGTCGCCCGGTCCCTCGGCACCGGCGTCCGGGTCGGTCGGTCCGTCCACACCGGCGTCCGGGCCGGCCGGTCCGTCCACACCGGCGTCCGGGTCGGTCGGTCCGCCTGGGCCGGCGTCCCGGACCGGCGGCTCGCCGGTGCCACCGGGCGGGTCGGTCGGCCCGGCGATGCCGTCGTCCATCCCGGGCAGCCCGGCGGGGGTGGCCGGCGCCGGCCAGGGGGCGGCCTCCAGACGCGCGGCGCGGGTCTCGATCTCGCCGTGCCAGCCGGCCAGCAGGGCGGCCACCGGATCGTCCGGGGGCGGTGGCGTGCCGCGACGGAGCGCGTCGAGCAACTCGTCGTCGCGCAGCACCGGATCCGCGGGGCCCGGCGTGGGCCCGTCGCCGCTCACCGCAGCACTCCTGCCAGCGAGTCACCGGCGAGGGCGCGCAGCCGGGTCAGCGCCCGGTGCTGGGCCAGCCGTACGGCACCAGCGGTCATACCGAGCACCGTACCGACCTCGTCAGCCGTCATCCCGACGGCCAGGCGGAGCACCAGGATCTCGCGGTGGGTGGCCGGCAACTGGGCCAGCAGTCCGGACAGCCGCGCACCGAGCTCGGCGGTGAGCGCCTGGGGCTCCGGGCCGGGCGCGGGGTCGGCGGCCTCGGGCAGGTCGGCAACGCTCTCGGTCCGGTCCCGGCTCGCGGCCCGGCAGGCGTCGGCCACCTTGCGCGCCGCGATGCCATACACGAAGGCGAGGAACGGCCGGCCCTGGTCGGTGAAGCGGGGCAGGGCGCGCAGCACCGCGAGGCAGACCTCCTGGGCGACGTCCTCCGCCGTGGCGCCCCCGGCGCCGACATGTCCCAACCGGGCCAGGCTGTAGCGCACCGCGATCGGCCTGATCTGGGTGAGGACCCGGGCCACTGCCACCGGGTCACCGGCCACGGCCCGCCGGACGAGGTCGGGATCCGGGGTGTCCATCGAGGTCAACGAGGCCCTTCCGCTGTGCGTGGCTCGACGGTAACCGGCCTCCGGCGTACCGCCAAGAGGTCGGCGTGAAACGCCGCGCGGGCCGGCGGCGATAACCGGGCAGGAGCGGTACGCCGCCCGCCCGACCTGGCGCTTCCCGACGTCGGGTCTGCCGTTGTGCGCCCTTTCAGCCGAATTTATATATTTCCAATAACGAATGGCCGCGTGCCCTGGTCCGCACGTCGTCGGATGCGCCAGCCTCTGCCTGGGCCGACCGGCCCGACCGCACGTGGAGAGGAACCCCCATGCGCAAGACACTGGGCGTCGCGATGCTCACCGGCATCGTCGTCGCCGCCTCGGCGACCGGCGCCACCGCCGCCCCGCGCGCGGAGGCGCAGACCGGCTACATCGTCGTCCTCCGCGCCGACACGAACTCGTCGTCGGTCGCCGCCGAGCAGGCCCGGGCGACGGGTGCCACCGTGGGCCACGTCTACCAGCACGCCCTGCGCGGCTACTCCGCCCGGATGAGCGCGACCGCCGCCGCCCGCATCGCCCGCGACTCCCGGGTGCTCTTCGTGCAGCCCGACGGGGTGGCCACGGCGGCCGCGCAGACCACGCCGACCGGCATCAACCGGGCCGACGCGGAGCTGAGCCCGACCGCGAAGATCAACGGTGTGGACGAGCGGGTGAATGTCGACGTCGCGGTCATCGACACCGGCATCGACCTGACCCACCCCGACCTGAACGTCTACACCGCCGGGGCGAAGAACTGCTCCACCGGCAACAGCGCCAACGACGGCAACGGTCACGGCTCGCACGTCGCCGGCACCATCGGCGCGCTCGACAACGGCATCGGCGCGGTCGGCATGGCCCCGGGGGCCCGGATGTGGCCGGTCCGGGTGCTCAACAACGCCGGCAGTGGGACCTTCTCCGACATCATCTGCGGCATCGACTACGTGACGGCGCACGCCAGCGAGATCGAGGTCGCCAACATGAGCCTCGGCGGCTCCGGCTCCGACAGTGCCTGTGGCAGCAACAAGGACGCCATGCACGAGGCGATCTGCAAGTCGGTCGCGGCCGGCGTGACGTACGTCGTGGCCGCCGGGAACGAGACCGACAACGCGGCCAACCACGTGCCCGCCGCGTACGACGAGGTCATCACCGTCTCCGCGCTGGCCGACTTCAACGGCCTGCCGGGTGGCGGTGCCGCGGCCACCTGCCGCACCGATGTGGACGACACCATCGCCGACTTCTCCAACTACGGCGCCGACGTCGACCTGATGGCCCCGGGTGTCTGCATCTACTCGACCTGGAAGGGCGGCGCCTACAACACCATCTCCGGCACCTCGATGGCCAGCCCGCACGTGGCCGGCGGCGCCGCCCTCTACAAGGCGACCCACCCGACCGCCACCCCGAGCGCGGTCAAGTCGGCCCTCCAGGCGGCCGGTACGACGAACTACAGCTGGCCGGCCGGCGACCCGGACGGCATCCAGGAGAAGCTGCTGAACGTCGCGACCTTCTGACCGTCGCCACCTCGGCCGTGCCACCCGCCCGGGCGGCAGGTGGCGGTCGCCCGGGTGGTCACCGACCGGGCCACCTTCGCCTGGCTCTGCGACGTGTACGTGGACCGGGGCGAGCGGGGTC
>NZ_JBSGJR010000777.1:0-2596 GCF_053605645.1 Micromonospora sp. NPDC003776 | reverse complement strand
CCTCGCCGGCGTTCAGCTTGGCGATCTTGTCCGTGTCGACGTCGAAGCCGAGCACCTCGTAGCCGAGCTCGGCGTAGCCTCGCGGCCCAGGTCGGCGGGGGTCTGTGGGCGCCATACCCGGACCAGCAGCACCACGGCGGCGGCCGACACCAGCGCGGCGATGATGTCGGTCAGGGGCACCGAGATGAAGTTGGCGGCGACGAACTGCGCGAGGCCGAAGCTCACTCCGGCGACCAGCGCGGCCGGCCAGGTCTGCCGGATCCCACGCCGCCCGTCGACCAGGGCGACCAGCATCAGTGGTACGACGACCGCGAGGATCGGGGTCTGCCGGCCGACCATCGCGCCGAGGGTGTCCACGGTGAGCCGGTGGTCGTCGTTGGCGCCGCTGGTGACGCTGGCCAGGGTGACGATCGGGGTGGCGAGGGCGCCGAAGGCGACCGGCGCGGTGTTGGCCAGCAGTGAGACCGAGGCGGCGTGGATGGGCCGGAAGCCCAGTGCCATCAGCATCACCACGGTGATCGCGACCGGGGTGCCGAAGCCGGCGAGGGCCTCCAGCAGCGCGCCGAAGCAGAACGCGATGATGATCGCCTGGATCCGCATGTCCGGGCTGACCCGTTCGAAGGAGCGGCGCAGCACGTCGAAGTGTCCGCTCTCGACGGTGAGGTTGTAGACCCAGATCGCGTTGATGACGATCCACAGGATCGGGAAGAAGCCGAACGCGGCGCCCTCGGTGGCGGACAGGACCGCCTGCCCGACCGGCATCGCGTAGACGGCGACCGCCACCACCAGGGCGACGGCGAGGGAGATCAGCCCGGCCAGCCAGGCCTTCACCTTGAGCACGCCGAGCAGGACGAAGAGGGTGAGCAGGGGCAGGACCGCGAAGATGGCCGAGAGCGCGACGGAGTCACCGACCGGGTCGGTGATCACCTTGAACTGATCGAACATGGGTCACCTCAACGCTTCTGGGACGGGTGGTGAGCGTTAAGAGGGGGCCCCTTCTCAACCGGAGGCGTTAAGAAGGGGCCCTTCCTTGCAGCAACTCCTCGACGCCCAGTCCGCGGATCGACGCGTCGAGGACCTGGGCGGTGTGAGCCAGCGCGAGGTCGCCGCCGGCGCGGGTCACCGAGGCGGCGACCTGCATGAGGCAACCGGGGTTGGCGGTGACGAGCAGCCGCGCCCCGGTGGCCAGTACGGTCCGGGCCTTGCGGTCGCCGAGTTCGGCGGCCGGCCCGGGGTGGAGCAGGTTCCAGATGCCCGCCGAGCCGCAGCACAGCTCCGGGTCGGCGATCTCCCGCAGCTCCAGTCCGGGGATGCCGCGCAGCAGCCGGCGGGGCTGGTCGCGGACGCCCTGGGCGTGGCCGAGGTGGCAGGCATCGTGGTAGGCGACGGTCACCGGCAGCGGGTGCCGGGGCGCGACCGGGCCCAGTTCGTCGAGGACCTCCGACAGGTCGCGGACCCGGGCGGCGAAGTCGGCGGCCAGGGCGGCGTACCGGGGGTCGTCGTGGAGCAGGTCCCCGTACTCCTTGAGGGTGGAGCCGCAGCCGGCCGCGTTGACGACGAAGTAGTCCACGCCGGCGTCGGCGAAGGTGTCGAGCAGCCGCCGGGCGAACCGGCGGGCCTCCTCGTCGCGTCCGTTGTGCACGCTGAGCGCCCCGCAGCAGCCCTGCCGAGCGGGCCGGATCAGCACGTCGCAGCCCTCGGCGGCGAGTACCCGGGCGGTGGCGGCGTTGACCTCGGGGAAGAACGCGCCCTGCACGCAGCCGGTGAGCATGCCGACCACGGCCCGGCGGGGGCCGTCGGCCGGCAGGCGGGCGGGCAGCCGGGGCGGGCGGCGCAGCGGCGGAGCGAGGGACTCCAGCGCCGCGAGGGTGGGGGCGAGCCGGTCCAGCAGCCCGCTGCGCCGGACCAGCCGGCCGAGCCCGCTGCCCTGGTACGCGCGCAGCGGCCCGCGCAGCAGCCGCAGCCGCCGCGGGTACGGGAAGAGCGCGAAGATGGCCGCCCGCAGCGCCCGGTCCCGGGGTCCACGCCGGTGCCGGCGCTCGACCTGCTGCCGGGTGTCCTCGATCAGCCGGTCGTAGCGCACGCCGGAGGGGCAGGCGGTGACGCAGGACATGCAGCCGAGGCAGCGGTCGAAGTGGGTGGCCATGGAGTCGGTCAGCGGCTCACCCTCCAGGCCCTGCCGCATCAGGTGGATCCGTCCCCGGGGGGAGTCCATCTCCTCGCCCCACAGCACGTACGTGGGGCAGGTGGGCAGGCAGAAGCCGCAGTGCACGCAGTCGGCGATCAGACTGGCGGCGGGCGGGTGGTGGGCGTCGAACGCGGGGGTGCGGGCGGCGGCCGAGAGGGCGTCGACCGGGCCGGATCGGGGCTGCTGGGGGACGGTCATCAGATGCCTCCCACGAACCGGCCCGGCGCGAGCCGGGCGTCCGGGTCGAAGCGGTGCTTGACCCGGCGCATCAGCGTCAGGCCGTCGACCGGTCCCCACAGGTCCACCCGGTCCCGCACCTCGGTGGGCGCGGTGAGGACCACCGCGTGGCCGCCGGCGGCGGTGGCCGCCGCGCGCACCGCGTCGACCAGGGCGGCGACCGGTTCCGGG
>NZ_JBSGJR010000776.1:0-2597 GCF_053605645.1 Micromonospora sp. NPDC003776 | reverse complement strand
GCCGGAGGTGGTCCTCGCCGCCGGCGACCCCGGCCTGTGGCGGTCGTTCGGGGTCGCGCCCCGGCCCGCGCTGCTGGTCGACGTGCCCGCGCAGATCGCCCGGCCGCTGCCGGCCGCGCCGCCGGTACGGCACCCGCTGCAACTGCGGCACCTGGATCTGCGCACCCTCGACGGGCGGGTGGTCGGGCCGGAACAGCAGCCCCTGGCGGCGATGCGGGTCGAGCTGGCCGGCACCCCGTACGCCACGGAGACCGACCACGGCGGCCGGTTCCGGCTGGTCGGCGTCCCGCACGACCCGCAGGCCCCGGACCGGCCGGTCCGGGTGCGGCTGGTCGGGCGGGGCCGCACCCTCACCGCCGACCTCGACCCCGCCGACCCCGACGTCGTCATCGTCGTCGCCCCCGACTGAGCCGTCTCCCCGAGGAGGGACCGATGCCCAACTACTTCTCCCCCGGCATCTACGTCGAGGAGGTCCCCAGCGGCGCCCGCCCGATCGGCCCGGTCGGGACGAGCACCGCCGCCTTCGTCGGCGTCGCGCCCGACCGCACCGCGCACGTGGACAAGGCGCTCGCGGTGAACAGCTGGTCGGAGTTCCTCCGCCTGTACGCCGACGGGGAGCACCTGGAGAGCACGCCGCTGGCCCGGGCGGTCTTCGGCTTCCTCGACAACGGGGGCACCCGCTGCTGGGTGGTCAACGTCGGCGAGGGCGGCCAACTCATGGGCACCGGCGGGCGGCGGGGCGGCCTGCAGGTGCTGGAGGCGATCGACGAGATCTCCATCCTGGCCGCCCCCGGCTACCACGACCCGCTGTCGCACGAGGCGCTGATCAGCATGGCCGAGCGGCTGCGCACCATGGTGGCCATCTGCGACCCACCGCCGGACGTGCCGGACATCTCCACCCTGACCCGGGTGGCCCGGCCCGACCACGGCAAGCCGGCCGGCAAACCCGGCGACGGCCCGGCGAAGCCCGCCGACGACGATGACGGGCCGGACGGCGACCGGCCCCGGGAGTCCAGCTTCGCCGCCTTCTACTACCCGTGGATCAAGGTGCGCGACCCGCTCGACGGCGACCTGGTGCTCACCCCGCCGAGCGGGCACGTGGCCGGCATCTGGGCCCGCACCGACGCGCTGCGCGGCGTGCACAAGGCCCCGGCCAACGAGCCGGTGCGCGGCGCGGTCGACCTGGCGTACCTGGTCACCCGCCCCGAGCACGACGTGCTCAACCCCAGGGGGGTCAACGTCATCCGCTACTTCGCGGGCGAGGGCATCCGGCTCTGGGGCGCCCGCACGCTGGCCGCCGAGGCGAGCGAGTGGCGCTACCTCAACGTGCGCCGGCTCTCCATCGCCATCGAGCAGGCCATCGCCAACGGCACCCGGTGGATGGTCTTCGAACCCAACGACTACACGCTCTGGCGGTCGATCCGGCGGGACATCGGGGCGTTCCTGACCCGGGTGTGGCGGGACGGGGCGCTGCTCGGGCGCACGCCGGAGGAGGCGTTCTTCGTCAAGTGCGACGAGGAGACCAATCCGGCCGACGTCCGGGACGCCGGGATGGTGGTCGCGCACATCGGCATCGCGGTGGTCAAGCCCGCGGAGTTCGTGGTGTTCAAGCTGAGCCAGTGGGCCGGCGGCACCGAGACCGAGACGATCGGAGGCTGACATGCCGACCCAGGCCACCCCGCAGCCGGGCGCGCCCGTCGACCCGTACCGGGCCTACCACTTCAAGCTGCTCATCAACGGGATCACCAACGGGCACTTCACCGAGGTCAGCGGCCTGGAGGTGCACATCCCGTCGGTGACGTACAAGGAGGCCGGCAACGAGCGGATCCGGGCCGTGCCCGGCCAGGCCGAGTACGCCCCGGTCACCCTCCACTTCGGCCTCACCCAGTCGCGGGAACTGTGGGACTGGGTGAACGCGGCGGCGAAGGGCACGGTCAGCCGGCGCAACGTCTCCGTGGTGCTGCTCGACCCGGCCGGCACCGCCGAGGTGCTGCGCTGGAACATGATCAACGCGTGGCCGACCCGGTGGCGCGGCGCCCACCTCAACACCCTCGCCCAGGAGATCGCCATCGAGGCGCTGACCCTGGCGTACGAGGGGCTGGAACTGGAGTCGGGCAGTGCGGCCGCCCCGGCGTCGGCGTGACTGGCTGGCCCGGGCGCTGCGGGCCGCCGCCGACCGCCTCACCCCGGCGCCGGCTCCCGCCGTCCGGGCGCCCGACACGGCCGACCCGGCCCCGGCGGTCCCCCGCCGCCCCGGCGAGCCGCCGGAACACTGGCTGCGCGTCGTCGCCGCCCACGCCCCCGGCCTCCTCCACGACCTCCCCCACCCGGCACCCGCTTCTGGTGATCAGGAGGATCGGGTGGGATCCGCGCCGTTCGACGACGCGAGCCGGGTGATCGACGGCGACCTCAGCGGGGCTGGCGGGCGTGACGCGCCCGGCGGGCCTGACGGGACCGGGGGCGAGGACGGGCCGGGAGGCGGCGCGGCCGTGGGAGCGGGCCGACCCGCCGTCGGGTCGGGGCCGGGGCAGCCGGGCGGGGACGGGCGAAAGCGCGGGGCCCGTGCCCGCCGGGGCTCCGTTCGCGGAAAGGGCCGG
>NZ_JBSGJR010000775.1:0-2603 GCF_053605645.1 Micromonospora sp. NPDC003776 | reverse complement strand
GAGCGTCCGGGCGGCGGGGCGGACGAGCTTCGCGGGGCGGGCGAGCGTCCGGGCGGCCGGACGGATGAGCTTCGCGGCCGGGACGAGCCGGTGGAGCGTTCCGGCGCGTCAGGGGGTACCGTCGGCGTGGCGTTGGGCGAGCAGCCGCGACCCCCGGCGCCCGTGGGGGAAGATGTGGCCATGGAAGGCGGAGTGCGATGAGCGCGGAAGATCTCGAGAAGTACGAGACCGAGATGGAGCTGCAGCTCTACCGGGAGTACCGCGACATTGTCCGCCAGTTCTCCTACGTGGTGGAGACCGAGCGCCGGTTCTACCTCGCCAACCAGGTCGACCTGCACGTGCGTAACTCGGACGGCGAGGTCTACTTCGAGGTCGAGATGCACGACGCCTGGGTTTGGGACATGTACCGCCCCGCGCGGTTCGTGAAGAATGTCCGGGTGATGACGTTCAAGGACGTCAACGTGGAAGAGCTCGAAAAGCCCGACATCTCCCTTCCCGCAGATTCCGGATTCGGCGGCTGAGCCATCCCCGGCGTCGGGGCGGCTCCGCGCCCCGGCCGCCGCTGGCGCCTCACTCCGCCGGCACCACCACCTCGACCCGCTGCACCAGGTTGTTGGCGAACCCGCCCCGGTTCCACGGCTGCTCGACCGGCTGCGTCCGCCCCGAGGCATCCGTCGCCCGCGCCCCCAGCACGTACCGGCCCGGCGTCGGCCGCCACTCGACGTGCCAGCGCCGCCACGCCCACTCGCCCCCGGTCGGCTCCGCCAGCTCGGCCGCGACCCAGGTCGTGCCGCCATCGAAGGTCACCTCCACGGCCGTCACCGGCGCGTGACCGGACCAGGCCCGACCGTCCACCGTGCAGCTTCCCGGCCGCACCACCCGGGTACGCGACATGAAGTCCGGGAACCCCGGCGGGCGTACCAGGGCCCGCGGCTCGATCCGGGTCACCGGCACGCCCGGGTCGTCGGCGTCCCGCCGCAGCCGGTACGCCACCGCGTTCTGGTAGCCGTCGAACGGCTCGGTGAGCACCCGGACGTCGCGTAGCCACTTCACGTGCGCCATGCCGTACCAGCCCGGCACGATCAGCCGCAGCGGGGCGCCGTGCTGCGGCAGCAGCGGAGCGCCGTTCATCTCGTACGCGAGCAGCACCTCCTCACGCAGCGCGTCCGCGACCGGCAGCGCCCGCTGGTAGTCCTGCTCGACGCCGCGCTCCACCCCGTGGTCGGCGCCGGTGAAGACCACGTCCACCGCGTCCCCGGACAGCCCCGCCGCGCGCAGCAGCGGCGCCAGCGGGGTGCCCGTCCACTCGGCGTTGCCCACCGCCTCCACCAGCCACGGCTGGCTGACCGGGCGGGGGCGCAGCAGTGCCCGCCCGTTGCCGGCGCATTCCAGCGTCACCCGGTGGGTGACCCGGGGCAGCTCCCGCAACGCCGCCAGGTCCAGGCGCAGCGGCCGCTCCACCGCCCCGTCCACGGTCAGCACGTGGGTGGCCGGGTCGACGTCCGGGATGTCGTAGTGGATGAGCAGGTAGTGCAGGCCGGCGGGGGTCACGTCGTAGCGCAGCGCCTCCAGCGGAATGCCGTGGTTGCGCGCGGCGAGTTGCAGTTCCTCGGCGCTGATCGCCTCGTCCGGCCCGGCGACCCGGGAGGGCCGGCTGACATCGTCCACGGTGGTCATCGCGCTGGTTCTCCCTCGGATCCGGTGTTCACGGGTGGGTGAGGCGGTCGTAGCCGACGAACTCGAACATCGTCGCCCCGGCCTCCAGTGGGCGGGACGGGCCGGTGAAGCGGTGCACACCCACCCCGACCCCGTCGGCGGGGCTGCGCACCGCGACCGGCACGAAACCCTCCTCGGCGAACCATTCGCAGATGGTGGGCACCAGGTCCGGCTCCCGGCGGTGCCGGGTCCAGAAGACCGTGCCGCCGGTGGCGCAGAGCGCGGCGCAGTGCCGGACGGTGTTCCGGATGTCCGCATCGACGATGTTGCCGAAGATGCCACAGGCCAGCACGAGATCCGCCGGTGCCAGGTCCGCGTACCGGTCGGTGCACGCGGCGTCCCCCACCACCACCTCCACCCGGCTCAGCCCGGCCTCGGCGGCGGCCCGGCGGGCCACCTCCGCGTTGCGCGGGTCCAACTCGACCAGGCGGGCGGTCACGTCGTCGCGCCGGGGATGGGCGGCGAGCACCGGGATCAGGTCCTGTCCCTGGCCCGCGCAGAGGCTGATCGCGCGCAGCGGGCCCGCCGGCGCCCGGTCCAGCGCCTCCCGGACGCGGATCCGCACCTCGGCCAGCCGCCGGGACAGGGCCGAGTCCGGCTGGCCGTAGTCGGCGTGCCAGGCGTACCAGTCCTTCGTCACGCGGCCAGCATAGGGCGGACGCCTACCAGACCAGCTCCCCGCGCGAGGTCCGTCCACAACGGGATCGCCGTCCACAGTGGCGGCCGGTCGCGCTGGTCGGGGGCGGTAAACGTGGGGCAGGGTGCCGGGCGTGTGGAAGCTGTGGCGCCGGGCCGTCCCGGCTCTGTCCGTCCTGCTGCTCGTCGTTCCCGGCACCGTCGGCCCGGTGGCGCCGGCACCGGGCCGTGCGGCGATCGTCGGGGGCGGG
>NZ_JBSGJR010000774.1:0-2606 GCF_053605645.1 Micromonospora sp. NPDC003776 | reverse complement strand
GCGCCGCCGGGCGGCGCAGCTCGGTGAAGCCGCTCTCCCGGGCACGGGCGGCGGCGAGCAGCCCGGCCACGCAGGACGCGTTGGTGATCTCGCCGGCCAGCACCATCCGGACCGCCTCGTCCAGGTCGACCCGGACGACCTGCAGGTCGGCCTCCTCGTCGCTGCGGTCGTGCCGCTGGTCGGCGGGCACGTCGGCGAGGTCCCGGGCCAGGAAGACCCGGACCACCTCGTTGGTGAAGCCCGGCGAGCTGTGCAGGTCGACCAGGACGTCGATCGCGCCGGCGGTGAGGTCGGCCTCCTCGGCCAGCTCCCGCCGCGCGGCGTCCGCGAGGTCCTCGCCGCGCACGTCCATCAGCCCGGCCGGCAGCTCCCACAGGTGCCGGCCGACCGGGTGCCGGTACTGCCGGATCAGCACCACCTGACCGGCGTCGTCCAGCGCCACCACGGCCACCGCGCCGACGTGCGTCACGTAGTCCCGGGTGGCGGTGCCGCCGCCGGGCATGGTGACGTCGTCGCTGACCACGGAGAAGATCCGGCCGGACCAGATCTCCCGGTGGTCGGTCGCCTCGTACCGATGCTCGACAGCGCTCACGACGCGGAGGCCGCCTTCGCCGCGGCGGGGGTGCCGTTGCGGGCCGCCTTCTTCGCCGCCGGGGCCTCGGCCGCCGCGTCGGCCAGCTCGACCGGAAGCTGGTCGGCCTCCGAGTACGCGACGGCGGCCTTGACGAACGCGGCGAAGAGCGGGTGCGGCCGGGTCGGCCGGCTCTTCAGCTCGGGGTGCGCCTGGGTGGCCACGAAGAACGGGTGCAGGTCCCGGTCCAGCTCCACGAACTCGACCAGGCGGCCGTCCGGCGAGGTGCCGGAGATGTGCAGGCCGGCCTTGGTGAGCTGGTCCCGGTAGGCGTTGTTCACCTCGTACCGGTGCCGGTGCCGCTCGCTGACCTCGGTGCTGCCGTACGCCTCGGCGACGAGCGAGCCCTCGGCCAGCTTCGCCGGGTACGCCCCGAGCCGCATGGTGCCGCCGAGGTCGCCCTTGCCGGCGACGATGTCCTCCTGGTCGGCCATGGTGGCGATGACCGGGTGCTTGGCTTCCTCGTCGAACTCCAGCGAGTTGGCCCCGTCCAGGCCGGCCAGGTGGCGGGCCACCTCGATGGTCATGCACTGCAGGCCGAGGCAGAGGCCGAGCAGCGGGAGGCCGTTCTCCCGGGCGTACCGGGCCGTGCCGATCTTGCCCTCGATGCCGCGCACGCCGAAGCCGCCCGGGATGACAATGCCGTCCACGCCGGCCAGGGCGGCCGCCGCGCCGGCCGGGGTGACGCAGTCGTCGCTGGGCACCCAGCGCAGCTGCACCCGGGCCCGGTGGCCGAAGCCGGCCGCCCGGATCGCCTCACTGACCGACAGGTACGCGTCGGGCAGGTCGACGTACTTGCCGACCAGCGCCACGGTCACCGTGTGGCGGGGCTGGTGCACCCGGTCCAGCAGGTCGTCCCAGCTGGTCCAGTCCACGTCGCGGAAGGAGACGCCGAGCCGGCGCACCACGTAAGCGTCGAGCCCCTCCCGGTGCAGCACCTTCGGGATGTCGTAGATGCTCGGCGCGTCCGGGGCGGCGGTGACCGCCTCCCGGTCCACGTCGCAGTAGAGGGAGAGCTTCTCCTTGACCTTGTCCGGGATCTCCCGGTCGCAGCGCAGCACCAGGGCGTCCGGCTGGATGCCGATGCTGCGCAGCTGGGCCACCGAGTGCTGGGTCGGCTTGGTCTTCAGCTCGCCGGACGGCGCCAGGTACGGCACCAGCGAGACGTGCAGGTAGAAGCAGTTGTCCCGGCCCAGGTCGTGGCGGACCTGACGGATCGCCTCCAGGAACGGCAGCGACTCGATGTCACCGACCGTGCCACCGACCTCGGTGATCACGATGTCGGGCACCTGGCCCTCGGCGTCCGGCTCCCCCATGCCGAGGATCCGCGCCTTGATCTCGTTGGTGATGTGCGGGATGACCTGGACGGTGTCGCCGAGGTACTCGCCGCGCCGCTCCTTGGCGATCACCGCCGAGTAGATCTGCCCGGTGGTGACGTTCGCCTTGCCGGACAGGTCCCGGTCGAGGAAGCGCTCGTAGTGGCCGACGTCCAGGTCGGTCTCGGCGCCGTCCTCGGTGACGAAGACCTCGCCGTGCTGGAACGGGTTCATCGTCCCCGGGTCGACGTTGAGGTACGGGTCGAGCTTCTGCATCACCACGCGCAGGCCGCGCGCGGTCAGCAGATTGCCGAGGCTGGAGGCGGTGAGGCCCTTACCCAGCGAGGAGGCGACGCCCCCGGTGACGAAAATGTGCCTGGTCGTCCGTGCTGAAGGGGCCAAGGCCTGCTCCCGTGTCGTCCGTAGCGGTCGTGCGAACCGCCGTGCCGATCACCAAGTGATCACGCGATCCACGGGATTCCACGGTAACACCTCTCCCGGCCCGAACCGGCGTCGCACCCGCCGTCGCCGCACGTGAATCCGGTTCCGGCTCAGCGGGCGCGCACCTGCGTCGATGCGGGACGGGCCTGGAGAGGTGTTACCGTGGAATCCCGTGGATCGCGTGATCACTTGGTGATCGGCACGGCGGTTCGCACGAC
>NZ_JBSGJR010000773.1:0-2619 GCF_053605645.1 Micromonospora sp. NPDC003776 | reverse complement strand
GGCGGCGGGCGGTCCCGCCGCGGCAGGGTCAGAGGCGGACCGGCATGAGGATGGAGAAGGCGTCCGCGTCGTCCGGGCGGCGCAGCGCCAGCGGGGCGATCGGGCCGTCCAGCTCCAGCACCAGCTGGCCCCGGTCCCCGGCGTCCAGCGCGTCGAGCAGGTACTCCCGGTTCACCCCCACCCGCACCGCGTCCGGGTCCGCCGCCTCGTCCGGCCCGACCAGGCGCAGCCCGCCCCGGTCGTCCAGACCGAGCACGCTCACCTCGTGGCTCGTCCCGTTGTACTCCCGCAGCAGCACCGGGGCACCGTCGGCGGTGAGCGCGCCGCGCAGCGCGGCCACGTCGACCGGGATCCGGTACGCGGGCGAGTCGTCGACCCGCCCGTGCAGGAGCCGGCGGTAGTCCGGGAAGTCGTACGGCAGCACGGTGGCGCCCACCCGGCGCCCGGCGACCGACCCCTCCACCCGGTCCGCAGCGACGGTGAGGTGCGCCTCCGGGGTGATGCCCACCCCGGTGTCGAGCAGCGCGCGCAGTTCGTCGACCGCGGCCACCGGCAGCAGCGCCCGCACCGGCGGTCCGTCGACCTTCCCGCCGGCGCGGGCCACCGCCAGCCGGTGCCGGTCGGTGGCGACCAGCCGTACGCCGTCCGGCTCCACCTCCAGCAGCACGCCGGCCAGCACCGGCAGGTCGGGGTCGGCGCCGACGGCGAACCGGACGGCGTCCACGGCGGCGGCGAGGTCGGTGCGGGACAGCACGAGTCGGGTGGTCACGGGGATCTCCTCCGGGTCGAGCAGGGCGCGGATCCGGGAGAGCTCACGGCGGGCGTCGGCGAGGCCGTCCTCCAGCCGGCGCAGGTGCGCGTCCAGCAGCCGGTGCACCGCGGTCGGCTCGTGCCGGTGCCGCAGCGCCTCCGCGATGCCGGCCAGCGGCATGCCGACCCGGCGCAGCCCGGCGACCAGCCGGGCGGGGCCGACCTGGTCGTCGGTGTACCAGCGGTAGCCGGTGACCGGGTCGACCCGGGCCGGGACCAGCACGCCGGAGCGGTCGTAGAACCGCAGCGCGCTGACCGTCAGCCCGCTGGCCCGGGCCAGCTCGCCGATGCTGCGCAGTTCGCTCTCCACGAGGTCGGATCGTGGGCCCTCAACCCGGTCGAGGGTCAAGCGCCCGCACCCCCGTCGAGCACCCGGAAGGTGATCCCGGCCCGGACCAGCCGGCCCAGCAGGGCGTCGCCCATCGCCGCCGCCGTGGTCACCTGACCGGCGGTCGCCGGAAGGTCGTCGAAGGCCAGGCAGAGGGCGGACTCGGCGAGCATCTTCGCCGTCTCGTCGTAGCCGGGGTCGCCGCCGGCCACCTCGGTGCGGACCGTCCGCCCGCCGCCGCTGCCGACGAACCGGACCCGGAACCAGGACTTCGCCCGCTGCTCGGCGCTCGGCCCCTGCCCGGAGGCGAGCCGGCCGAGCAGCCAGCGCCGGGTGGGCGGCAGCTTCACCAGCCCGGCCAGGCCGGCCATGCCGACCCCGGCGGCCAGGATGGTCGGCAGCCGCTTCACCGCGGCGAAGTGGCGGTAGCGGAAGTCGGGGCCGTACTCCGGGCAGGCGGCCGCCGATCGGCGGACCACCTGCGGGTCGATGGTCGGCAGCGGCACCGCCCACAGGCCGAACTCCCTGACCCGGCCGACCCGGCCCGGCACGGCCCGCGCACGGCGTCCCGCCGGCCGCGGCTCGATCGCCTTGCGGGCCTGCGCCGCCCGGCGCATCTCCCCGGTCCGGGAGAAGGCGGTCAGCGCGGAGTGGTACGTGCCGGCGGAGAACCGGCCGCCGGCCCGGACGTAGCCGTCCACGGCGACCGGACCGTCGGTGGGCAGGTGCTTGACGGTGAACCAGGCGCCCAGGTCGTGCGGGACCGAGTCGAAGCCGCAGGCGTGCACCAGCCGGGCCCCGGTGCGGACCGCCTCGGCGTGGTGCCGCACGTACATCAGGTCCACGAACTCCGGCTCGCCGGTGATGTCCAGGTAGTCCGTACCGGCGGCGGCGCACGCCGCGACCAGCGGCTCCCCGTGGTGGATGTACGGCCCGACGGTGCTGGCGACCACCCGGGCGCTCTCCGCCACGGCGCGCAGCGACGCCGGGTCGGTCACGTCGGCGGTGAGCAGGGGCAGCCCGGCCAGCTCCGGGCCGGTCGCGGTGAGCCGGTCCCGCACCGCGGCCAGCTTGCCGGGGTTGCGTCCGGCGAGCGCCCAGCGCAGCCCGTCCGGGGCGTGCCGGGCCAGGTACTCGGCGGTGAGGCCGCCGGTGAACCCGGTGGCGCCGAAGAGGACGAGGTCGTACGGGCGGTCGTCGCGCATCCGCCGAGTGTGCCACCCGCGGCCGGCGGGATCACGGGGCGAAGACCGCCCGGACGCAGCCGTCGGCCCGGTCGCGGAACAACGCGTACCCGGCGGCGCCCCGCTCCAGCGGCAGCCGGTGGGTGGCCAGGTGTTCGGTGCGCAGCTCGTCGCGGGCCATCCGGTCCAGCAGCGTCGGGATCCAGCGTCATTCCCCCGTTCTCGCCGGTACACCAAGCCTGCCTGCGTCGCACCCTGACGGGCACGCCCGGCAGGAACCATCGACGTTGGGACCCG
>NZ_JBSGJR010000772.1:0-2620 GCF_053605645.1 Micromonospora sp. NPDC003776 | reverse complement strand
CACTGAGACATCTTTATGTCTCAGTGACATGTCCGTCTCAGGGACCTGTCTGCCCGCTGGGTTTCCGAACGACCGCGCCCCGCCGGGGGCCGTGGTTCAGCTGCCGGCGGCCCGACGGCGCCGCAGCAGCAGCCCGCCCGCCAGCGCGGCGAGCACGACCACCGCTCCGAGCACCCACCACCAGCCCGGTCCGCCGTCGTCGGCGCGCGAGGCGGCCGGTACCGGGCTCGCCGGGGCGCTGGTCGGGGCGACCGAGGTGGCCGGGGTGCTGGTGGGCGAGGCCGGGCCGGCGGCCGGGGCGCCGGTGGTCAGCGTGAAGGTGACCTGGCCCTTGACCGGGTGGCCGTCCGCCGAGCCGACCTGGTACGCGACCGTGTAGACGCCGGCCGGGCCCGGGGTGAACGGCACGCTCACCCGGTTGCCGGCGAAGGTGGGCGGGCCGGACGAGGCCGCCGCCTGGTCCGGGCCGGTGACTGTGATCTTCGTCCTATCGGGGGCCGGCGTGGCCAGGAAGCGCAGCTCGAGGCGTTTCGGCGCGGTCGCCACCCGGGACCCGTCCTTCGGGTCGCTGCCGGTCAACGAGTTGTGCGCGGCGGCCGGGGCGGCCGGCAGCAGCATCGACACCCCGCACGCCGCAGCGAGAACCACCGACCAGGCACGCGCGGCGCGAGCCGTCCGTCCCCCCATGAGCCCCTCCGTCCGGGTACGATCCGGCCGCTGATCAACGGCCGCTCGGTTAGTCGGCCGCAGATCGCAGATAGTTCCAATAACTCTTCCAGCAGCTGCAACCAAGCGACGTTCTGCGGAGTCTTTGAGGTGGGCACCCGATGTTCGGGCCCGGCCACCGCCGTCGGCCGACTCAGCGTGACCTGCAGCGGAAGCCACCCATCGAACGGGGCGAGGAGGCGGCGATGGTCCGGAAGGTGAGGCGGCTGCTGGCAGCCGTGGCGGGTGCGGTGATCGCGACGGCATGCGCGTTCGCCCTGGCCGGCCCGGTGGCCGCCCAGGCGGCGCCCAAGCCCAAGCTCGCACCGGCCGGTGTGGACATCACCGGCGACAAGCTCGAACAACCGCTGCAACTGCGCGCCGACACCCGCCCGGCCGAGGTGAACGCCGTCGTCGACCAGGTGAAGTGGCTGGGCGACACCGGCCAGCAGCGCGGCCCGAAGGCGGACGACCTCGGTCCGAAGTACACGGTCGTGCTGCTCTACGCCGGCACGCCGACCAAGACCTACGACCTCTACCCGCTCGCCAAGGGCGGCCCCCGGGTCTACCGCCCCGCCAAGCAGCCCGACCTGAGCAAGACCCGCGCCGGCTGGTTCTACGGCCGGCTGACCATGTCCGAGGTGCTCCGGTCGGCCGGGGTGCCGCTGGCGCGGCAGTACGACACGATCAGCGGCGGCATCGGCGGCGGCGAGCGGGTCATCCCCGAGGAGGCGCTGGACCCGGTGCGGGACATCGACTCGGCGATGGGCGAGCTGCAGCGGCTGCTGCTGCTCAACGTCGGGGTGATGGTGGTCATCACCGGCGGGCTCGCCGGCATCGCGCTGCTGGTCCGCCGCCGCACCCGCTGAGCCCGGCCGGTCAGACCTCCAGGACCACCTTGCCCCGGACGTGCCCGGCCGCCACCAGGCGCTGCGCCTCGGCGGCCTCGGCCAGCGGGAACGTCCGGGCCACGTGCACGGTCAACCGGCCCGCGTCGACCAGCCCGGCCAGCACGCTCAGGTCGGCGGTGGACGGCTTCACGAAGAGGTAGCTGCCGCCGAGCCGGGTGACGTGCTCCGGGTCGGCGGTGGAGATCAGCCGGGCCGGCCGGGTCAGCAGCTCGGCGGAGACGTCCAGCGCGGCACCGCCGAACAGGTCCAGGGCCACGTCCACCCCGTCGGGCGCGACCGCCCGGATCCGGTCCAGCAGGCCGTCGCCGTAGCTGACCGGCTCGGCCCCGAGCGACCGGACGAAGTCGTGGTTGGCCTCGCTCGCGGTGCCGATCACCCGGCCGGCGCCGAGCGCCCGGGCCAGCTGCAGCGCCAGGTGCCCGACCCCGCCGGACGCGCCGTGCACCAGGACCGTGTCCCCGGCGCCCGTCCGGGCCAGCTGCAGTGCCTGGTACGCGGTCAGCCCGGCCAGCGGCAGGCCGCCGGCCTCCGCCCAGGACGCCTGCACCGGCTTGTCGGCGAGGCAGCGCTCCGGGGCGGGCACCAGCTCGGCGTACGTGCCGTACTGGAGGTGGTCACGCCGGACGTAGCCGATCACCTCGTCGCCGACGGCGAAGCCGGTCACCGCCGGCCCGGCCGCCTCGACCACACCCGCCGCGTCCCAGCCGGGCACCAGCGGGAAGTGACTGGGGATGGCGGTGGCGAGATGGCCCTCGCGGACCTTCCAGTCGACCGGGTTCACCCCGGCCGCCCGGACCCGCACCAGGACGGTGTCCGGCCCGACCGGTGGCGTGGGCAGCTCCCGCAGGGTGAGCCGGTCGGCGGGGCCGTACGCGTCGATCGCGATCGCCTTCACGCTGTCACGCTATCCCCCGCCGGACGGGCGTGGGGTCAGCACCAGCGGCGCGGGGGGCGTTCCCGGCGGATCGTGCGGCTCCGCGGCCGGACCGGGCCGTGCCGGTGCG
>NZ_JBSGJR010000771.1:0-2622 GCF_053605645.1 Micromonospora sp. NPDC003776 | reverse complement strand
GCTCGCCGCGTACGCGCAGGAACTGGCCGACGTGGTGCCGCCGCGCTTCGCGCGCGCCGGCGACGAGCCGGAACCGGTCCGCGGCGAGGGCGACCGGGTGTACGACATGGAGTCCTCCCCGGTCCGGCTGGCCGACGTGGGCGGCATGGCGGCGGTGAAGGAGCGCCTGGAACTGGCCTTCCTCGGTCCGCTGCGCAACCCGCAGCTGCGCCGCATGTACGGCAAGAGTCTGCGCGGCGGGCTGATGCTCTACGGCCCGCCGGGCTGCGGCAAGACCTTCCTGGCCCGGGCGGTGGCCGGCGAGATGGGGGCGACGTTCCTCTCGCTGTCCATCGTGGACGTGCTGGACATGTGGCTCGGAGACTCCGAGCGGAACCTGCACGAGCTGTTCCAGGCGGCCCGGCGCAACGCCCCCTGCGTGCTCTTCCTCGACGAGATCGACGCCCTGAGCCACAAGCGTTCGCAGGTCTCGTCGAGCTCGATGAGGGCCCTGGCCAACCAGTTGCTGGCCGAGCTGGACGGCATGGAGGGCGACAACGAGGGCGTCTTCGTGCTGGCCGCGACGAATACCCCGTGGGACGTCGACCCGGCGCTGCGCCGGCCGGGGCGGCTGGACCGGATGGTGCTGGTGCTGCCGCCGGACGCCGAGGCGCGGGCCGCGATCCTGGAGTACCACCTGCGCGAGCGTCCGATCGCCAACATCGACCTGCGCCGGGTGGTCGCCGCCACCGAGGACTTCTCCGGCGCCGACCTGGCCCACCTCTGCGAAACCGCGGCCGAGTTCGCGATGGCCGACTCGGTACGCGCCGGTGAGGTCCGGATGATCGAGCAGCGGGACCTGGACCGGGCGCTGAAGGAGGTGCGCCCGTCGACCCGGCCGTGGTTGTCGACGGCCCGCAACGTGGCCATGTTCGCCAACGAGGGCGGCTTCTACGACGACCTTGTCGGCTACCTGAAGCGGCGCCGGCTGCTGTGAGGCCGGGCGGATTCAGGCCGGCTGCGCCGCCTCCTTCGGGCGGCGGCCGATCGCGATGACCTTCACCCGCCACCGCCCGACGCGGACCATCCCCAGCGCCATGAAGGCACCGGCGATGCGGTCCGCCGTGGCGCTCAACCCGGCGGCCAGCCGGGACCAGCTCCTCCGCCTGCTGAACGAGAGGTAGACGCAATGGACAGCCCGAACAGCCCCCGGCGACCGGCGACCGGCTGGCGCAAGAGCAGCCACAGCGGCGACGAGGGCGCGTGCGTCGAGATGGCGCCGCTCGCGGCGGCGGTCGCCGTCCGCGACTCCAAGGACCCGGCCGGCCCGCTACTGGTCTTCCCCCCGGCCGCCTGGGCCGCCTTCACCGCAGCGCCGCCCCGTCCCTGACCAGCGGACCGGCGGCCGAGCCGGCCTGCACCGTCTCCAGCGCCGCGATGGCCACCCCGCGCGCCCCGGCCATGTCCCGGTCGGGCACCAGGGCGAAGGTGGCCACCGCGGCCTGCTCGGCCCGGAGCACGGTGTGCTCCCGCACGGTGGCCAGGAACCAGTCGCGGAACTCCGGCGCCGCCTCCACCACCCCGCCACCGACGAAGTACGCGTGCGGGTCGGTGAAGTTCGCCGCGATCGTGAAGAGCCGCCCCAGGGCCGCCGCCTGCTGGGCGAAGACCCGCCGCGCCAGCTCGTCGCCCCGCTCGCCGTAGCCGCGGACCAGCTTGGCCGCCCGGCCCGGCTGCTCCGCCGCCAGCGGGTGCCCCGGGATCCGGGACAGCCAGTACGGCAGCAGGTTCCGCTCGATCCCGGTCAGCGAGGCGACGCTCTCCGCGTCCCCGCTGAAGCCGCAGGCGCAGGTGGGTACCGGCTGGTCCGGCCCGAGCAGCCCGTCCAGCGGGATGTGCACGTGCCCGAACTCGCCCGCCATCCCGGCCGCGCCGCCGACCACCCGGCCGGACTCGACCACACCCCCGCCGAGCCCGGTGCCGACGATCGCGGCGACCGAGGACCGGCTCATGGCATCCGCTCCGAAGTGGACGTGGTGCGCGTAGAGGGCCGCCGCGTTGCCGTCGTTGGCGTAGACCACCGGCAGTCCCAGCCGCCGCTCCAGCGCGCTCCGCACGTCGTAGCCCCGCCAGGCCGGCTGGGCGAAGTTGGTGGAGCCGCGCGAGGAGATCACCCCGGTGGCGCTGGCCGGGCCGGGGGTGTCCAGCCCGACCGCTTGGACCAGCGCCCGGGGCACGCCGGTGAGCGCCAGCACCCCGTCGAACGCCCGGGCCAGGGCCTCGATCGCCGCCTCCGGGCCGGCCTGCACCTCGCTCGGGATCTCCACCAGTCCGTCCACCAGGAACCGGCCGTCGACGGTCAGGACGGTGGCGTTGTTGCTGTTGCCACCGTTGTCCAGCCCCACCACCACCGGCACACCCGCGCTGCCCACGGCCACCCCTCCCCACCGAGCCTGACCTGAGGCTAGTTCGCTGTTCACCGGCCCGCCATGCGTCGGACGGCCACCCACCAGCCCGTCCGGTCCGGCACAAGCCGACGGAGCCGGACGACGGCCGCGGCCGCCGGTCGACCGGAGCGTGTGTCCTCGAGGGCAGATCGGAAGAGGGTGGGGTAGGGAAGTATTGTAAGTGCACCGGTGTATA
>NZ_JBSGJR010000770.1:0-2625 GCF_053605645.1 Micromonospora sp. NPDC003776 | reverse complement strand
GCCCACCGCTCGGCGGAGCTGAACGCGCCGATCAAGGTCACGGTGGGCGAGCGGAGCGTCGACCTGAAGCCCGCCGACGTGGGGCTCGCGGTGGACGTGGACGCCACCGTGGCGGCGGCCGCCGCGGTCGAGGCGCACCCGGTGAGCCGGCTCGTCGGCTCCCGCCGCACCATCGACCCGGTCGTGACCCTCGACGCCGCCCGGCTGGACACGGCGCTGCGCAGGGCGATGGGCGCGCAGGGCCGCGAGATGACCATGCCGGCGATCATCTTCACCGACACCACCCCGAAGCCCGTCTACCCGAAACCGGCACTGACCATCGACCAGGACGGCGCGGCCGCCGCGGTCAAGGCGGGGTGGCTCGCCACCGCGCCGGTGACCGTGCCGCTCGTGGAGAAGTGGCCGGCGACCACCCGCGAGGAGGTGGACCGGCTGGTCGCCGAGCTGGCCAGGCCGGCCGTGGCCGCCCCGGTGACGCTCTCTACCGGCCAGGGCGCGGTCACCATTCCGCCCAGCGCCATCGCCCGCAGCCTGCGCTTCTCCGCCGACGAGGCGGGCAAGCTGAGCGCGCGGATCGACGTCAAACGCCTGCGCGCCGCCCTCGGGGAGCGGCTGACCAAGATTGAGGTGGCGCCGCGGGACGCCGGCCTGACCATCACCGGCGGCAAGCCGAAGGTGGTGCCCGGCCGGCCCGGCCGACAGCTCGACGCGGCCACCTTCGGTCCGGCGCTGCTCGCCGTGCTGCCGAAGGCGGACGACCGGACCGTCACCGCCGAGCTGAAGCCGGCCGAGCCGGAGCTGACCGAGGCGAAGCTGGCGGAGCTGGGCATCAAGGAGCGGGTCTCCACCTTCACCACCCGGTTCCCCGGCGGCCTCTCCTCGCCGCGCAGCCAGAACATCGTCCAGGCGGCCAAGGACGTCGACGGCACCATCGTGCGCCCCGGTGAGACCTTCTCCCTCAACGCCCACACCGGCGAACGCGGCTACGACCAGGGCTACCAGGACGCGCCGACGATCGTGAACGGCAAGCTCGTGCCCGGGGTCGGTGGCGGGGTCTCCCAGTTCACCACCACGCTCTTCAACGCCACCTACTACGCCGGCCTGGAGGACGTCGAGCACAAGCCGCACTCGTTCTACTTCAGCCGCTACCCCGCGGTGATCGAGTCGACGATCTACTGGCCGGACCTCGACTTCAAGTTCCGCAACAACACCAAGTACGGCGTGCTCATCGACACCTCGTACACCGCCAGCACGATCACCGTGTCGATCTGGAGCACGAAGATCTACGACAGCGTCAAGACCGAGTACGGCCCCCGCCGGGACATCACCCAGCCGAGGACGGTCTACCTGGAGCCCGGCCCCAGCTGCATCTCCGCCGCCGGCAGCGAGGGCTTCGCCCAGGACGCGTACCGGGTCATCAAGCAGGACGGGAAGGTCGTCAAGCGGGAGAAGTTCAGCTGGCGCTACGCGCCCGAGCCACGCTTCATCTGCGGCCCCGACCCCGCCGGCTGACGTCCGTCGGGCGCCCGCACGGAAATGCCCCGCCGGCCACGAGGCCGGCGGGGCATTCTCTCGTCGTACGCCCTCAGGGACGCGCCTCGGCCAGGCCCTGACGCACGCCGTCGGCGTCCCGATCGGTGCCGTAGACCGGGGTGTCCGGCTGCTGGCGCCAGCTCTCGTCCAGCGTGCCGGCGTCCACCGGTTCGAAGCCCAGCTCGTCCACCAGCCCCATGACCACCCGCTTGGCGTCGGCGTCGTCGCCGGCCACCGGGAGGGCGATCCGGTCCGGCGCACCGGCCGGCTTGCCGTTGTCCATCAGGTGCGCGGCCTGGATGTTGTTGAAGGCCTTCACCACCCGAGCTCCCTTCAGGTGGTCCGCGGTCCACCGGCTGGAGCTGAGGCTGCGGTCGAGCAACTCGGCGACGTCCCCGTCGCGCTGCGGGTAGTAGTTGTCGGCGTCGACGACGAGCTTGCCGTCGAAGAGCGCCGCCGGCAGGTCCGGCACCGCCTTCAGCGGGATGGCGATGACGACCAGCTCGGCCGGCTGGACCGCCTCCTCCACCGTGCCGGCGCGCGCGCCGGTCTCCGCGGCGAGGTCGCCCAGACTCTGCGGCCCCCGGGAGTTGGCCACGGTCACGTCGTGGCCTAGGGCGGTCAGTCGACGGGTCAACGTACCGCCGATGTGCCCCGACCCGATGGTTCCGATCTTCATCACCACTCCTGCCTCCGCCAGTCCCTGGCGGTCAGTTCCGGTCGGATCATCAAGCAGGTACCCCGATCGGTCCGCCCCGATCGTCGGCGAACCGTACCGAGGGTCACGTTTCGCCGTCGGTGCGGCCGGAGGTCGACGTAACCGGCGGCCCCCGCACCGACGGTACGAGAGCCGGCGGGTGCTACGCGGGTGTTCCCCGGAACGGGCGCGACTGGTCCGAATGCACTGAGGGCCACCCCGTGTGGGGTGGCCCTCAGTGAATGATTGTCCGGCGGTGTCCTACTCTCCCACACCCTCCCGAGTGCAGTACCATCGGCGCTGGAGGGCTTAGCTTCCGGGTTCGGAATGTTGCCGGGCGTTTCCCCTCCGCCATGACCGCCGTAACTCTATGAACATGTCAAAACAACCAACGG
>NZ_JBSGJR010000769.1:0-2638 GCF_053605645.1 Micromonospora sp. NPDC003776 | reverse complement strand
CCCGTCCGCGGCGGGCGCCGTCGCGCACGCCTCCGACCGGGGCGCCCGGATCGTGGCGGTGACCATCGCGCTGGCCTGGCACCTGGCCGTCAGTCTGCCGGCGGTGCTCGCGGCCGGGCCCGGGATGGCCGCCCCGGCGGTGGTCGCGGCCGGGTGGCTGGTGGCCGCGGCGGTCGGCGTCGGGTCCGGCGTACGCCTGCTGAGCGGCGGGCTGCCCCCGGCCCGGCGGCTGGCCGCGGTGCTGCTGGTGGTCGACGTGGCGGTCGTCGCCGCGGCCGGCGAGCGGTACCTGTTCACCGCGGCGAACTGGGTGTGGAGCGGGCTGGCCTGGTTCTTCCTGCTGGTGCTCTGGCGGCGGCCGGTGTGGTGGCTGCTCGCGCTGCTCGGCGCGCACGCGGCGATCGCGCTCGGTGCGGTGCTCGCGTTCGGCGCCACCGCCCCGGCCGACCTCACCCGCTACGCGATGTACGTCTACGGCACCTCCTCGCTGCCCGTGGCGGTCTTCGTCGGCGCGGCGGCGATCGCCGCGCTGGCGCGCGGCCGGGCCCGTACCGCCTCGGCGGCGCTGGCGGTCGAGGCGGAACGGGGCGCGGCGGAACGGGCCCGGCGCGAGCGGCGGGACCGGTTGGCCCTGGTCAGCAGCACCGCCGAGGAGGTGCTCGCGGCCCTGGCCAGCGGCGCCGCCGACCCGGCCGACCCGGAGGTACGCCGTCGCTGCGTGCTGGCGGCGGGCCGGTTGCGCCGGCTCATCGCCGAGTCGGACGATGTGCCGGATCCACTGCTGCACGAGCTGCGCGCCGCCGCTGACCTGGCGGAACGGAACGGCGTGCCGATCGAGCTGGTCGCCATCGGCACCCCGCCGGAGCTGCCCGTCGAGGTACGCCGGCGGCTGGCCGACCCGCTCACCGCGGCGCTGGCCGACGCCCGCGGCCGGGCCCGGCTGACCGTGGTGGCCGGACCGGACGAGGTGGTGATCAGCCTGGTCACCCCGGACCATGACGGGCCGGACACGAGCGGACCGCCCCTGGTGGACAGCGACGGGCCGGTGGAACACGTGCACGAGCGGGACGGGGAGATCAGATGGACGCAGACCCGGTGGCGGAGCAGGTGACCGGCGGCCGGCCGATCGGGGTGGCCATCGTGGACGACCATCCGGTGGTGATCGACGGGGTACGCGCCTGGCTGGTCAGCGAGCCGCGGCTGCGCGTACTGGCCACGGGGGACGATCCGGACGAGGTGCTGCGGCTCGCCCCGAGCGCCGACGTGGTCCTGCTCGACCTGCGGCTGCACGGGCGGATGGTGCTCGACAAGCTGGCCGAGCTGAGCGCCGCCGGGCACCGGGTGGTGGTCTACTCCGAGCACACCGACCCGGACACCATGCTGGCGGCGCTGGATGCCGGGGCGGTGGCGTTCCTGGCCAAGCACGAGGGACGCGAGCACTGCGTGGCGACCGTGCTGGCCGCGGCGACCGACCGGCCGTACGTGCCGCCCACGCTGGCCGGGGCGATGGTGGGCGATCCGCGCCCGGACCGGCCGGCCCTGTCCGACAAGGAACGTGAGGCCCTGCTGCTGTGGTTCCAGTCCATGTCGAAGGCGTCGGTGGCCCGCCGGATGCGGATCAGCGAGCACACCGTGAAGCAGTACGTGGACCGGGCGCGGATCAAGTACACCCGGGCGGGCCGACCGGCCGCCACGAAGGCCGCGCTGCTCGCCCGGGCGATCGAGGACGGACTCGTCCGGCCGGAGGAGATCGGCATCTACCGGTCACAGGCACAGACCGACCGGCCGACCCCCTAACGGGTGTCATGACAGCCACTGTGGTGTGCGACACGCTTTACGTACCGCAACCATCCCACGGGAGGTCGTGACCGTGCAGGAGGACGCCGCTCCCTTCTTCATCGGGCCGCACCGCTTCGACGCGGATGACGACGCCACCCGACCCGTGCTCGACCGGCGGTACGCGCTGCTTCCGGAACCGGGTGAGCAGGTGCTCGGGCAGCACCGGATCCGGGTGACCGGGCACCTGTTGGGCCCCACCGAGAGCGACCGGGCCTGGTGTCTGCCCGGTCCGGCGACGGTGACCGTGACCGACCGCCGGCTCGCGTACGTCTGCACCGGCTCGGAGCTGTCCCTGGTCTCCGGGCGGGACGGCCGGACGGGCGCCCGGCACCGGCGCCCGGTCCGGCCGACCCGCCTGGTCAGTGGCCAGATCCGCTGGCAGTGGCCGTCCCGGCTGGAACTGGTCGACGGCCCGGACGGCGAGGTCGAGCTGCTGGTGGTCTGCGACGCGCTGCGTACCATCCGGCAGCCGGCCCTCGCCCTGGGCGGCCCGGCGCCGCTGGTCGCCGCGCTGGCCCGGCAGGTCCGCCGGTCCGTGGCAGCGTTCCGGCTGGTGCACCCCGAACTGGTGGATCTGTCCCCGCCGGAGCGGGACACCCTGCTGCTCCGGGTGGGCGGCGTACCCGGGCCGGCACGCGGAGCGGTGACCCTGCCGGGTTCGCTGCCGGTGGAGTTCCTGTCCCGGGACGACTACTACCGCCCGTCCAGGGAGGAGACCGCAGGCTGGCCGCACCAGGCGGCCCCGGCGCGCGGCCGTCCCGGTTCGGCCTGCTGACGCGGGCCGGCCCGGCCGCCGGCC
>NZ_JBSGJR010000768.1:0-2656 GCF_053605645.1 Micromonospora sp. NPDC003776 | reverse complement strand
GCCGCGCGCCGCCCGGCCCGTCGTCGACGTCGACTACGTGCTGGCGGCGGCGGGGCTGCTCGCCGGCGACCACCCGGGGGCGGCCGTCGCGTTGCTGCGCCGGCACCTGGACCGGTGACCGGCGTCGCGGTCCGCGTTCGCATCGAGACGCGCCGACGCGACACGCCGTGGCGCAACACACGACAGGCCGGGGTGGGTTGACAGCGGCGGGGGTGCACGCCGTACCGTCTTTGAGTCCTACCACGGGAAGCGGCTGTTGTTCGCTTCGTCCCTTCGTCCGCTGGCCGAGCGACCTACGGTTGCGGCGGCCAGGTCCAGCGGGCGGGGGTCGGCGGGGCGGCGCGAACCGGCCGCGGTTACCGGTGTACGGGCAGGGTGAAAGGCACGGCCAGTAGACAACGGCCAGGCGGGGGCAGCCAGCTCGCGTCCGGTCGGTCCGAAGGTCGGCGCCGTTCGTCCTCGCCCCACCGGCCGGGAAGGGCCTGGGAGCATCGGGGCGCGGCGCAAGCCGCGCCCCGATTTAGTTGCGGCGTTGTCACAGGTGGCGGCGGCGCCACTGCGACTGTTCCTGCTCGGCGGCGATCTGTTCCTCGAGGGCCACCTGCCGCACCTGGCGGCGCAGCGGGTCCTCCCGGCGCAGCCCGGTCAGCACCAGCGCGACGCACGTCCCGGCGAGCACCGCGAGACCGCCCACCGCCGGTAGCCGGCCGGCCGCCGGCAGCACCACGGCCAGCGCCACCACCACCGCCGTTCGCACCAGCGGCACCCGCCGGCTGGCCCGCACGCCCAACGCCACCAGACCCACCACGTAGATGATCACACCGGCGAACAGCACCCGGTTGTCCAGTCCGACGGCCCGCACCCGCCACGGGTCACCGTGCGGCTCGGCGATCACCGCCAGATACCGTTTCAGGCCCAGCGCGAACAGGATGATCCCGGCGATCAGCGGCAGGTGCAGGTACGCGTAGACGTCCCGGGCGAACGCGGCCCGCTGGTCGGGGTCGCGGGTGCGGTGCAGCCGCTGTTCCAGGGCGGGGGCGAGGGTGTCGAAGTACATCCACCACAGGGCCGCGATGACGCTGACGCCCAGCAGCGACGCGACGATCACCGCCCAGCTGATCGGCAGGCCGGCGCCGGGCTTCGGGCCCAGCCCCAGCGAGATGATCGATTCGCCGAGGGCGATGAGCAGGATCAGCGCGTACCGCTCGGCCCAGTGCGCGGCGGAGACGACCGTGAGGCCGGCGCTGCGCACCTGCCCACCGGCGGTGAACTCCACCACCGCGGCCACCCCCCACAACGCGATCCGCGGCCACGTCCACCCGCCGGGCAGGACCGCGGCCACCAGGACCAGGGTGACGCTGGCCAGCAGCGGCAGGCCCAGCCGCAGCGCCACCGGGCCCCGGTTGTCGGCGGCGCTGAGCAGCACCAGCATCTGCACGGCCCGGATCACCAGGTAGCAGAAGGCGAACACCAGCGGGCCGGGCGGCCCGCCGGGCCGGTCGGTGAACGCCTCCGGCAGGGTCAGGTTCAACACGAACAGGACGCCGACCGTCACCGCGCCGACCAGCGGCAGCACCCCCTGGTCGGTGCGCACCACGTTGCCCAGGGCGGCGAAACTGACCCAGCACCACCACAGCACGGCCAGCACCACCAGACCCGCGAGCAGCGCGTAGACGCTCAGGTGCGCCGACAGCAGGGTGGTGACGTTGAGGAACGCGAGCACGAACACCAGGTCGTAGAACAACTCCAGGCGGGTGACCCGCGACCCCGGCGCGGTGGGCAGGATCCGAGCCGGCCGGCGGCCACCGCTCATGCTGCCGATTGTCGCAGCCCCACCGGTCGGGGGCGGGAAACCCGGCAGAACCGGCACCCGCACCGCCGGCCACGGTCCAGGTCAGCGGCGGATCAGGCCGAGGCCGGTGGCGGCGGCGACCGCCGCGGTGCGCGAGTCCACCCCGAGCTTGGTGTAGACGCGCGCCAGGTGCGACTTGACGGTGCCCTCGGTCAGGTGCAGCCGCCGGCCGATCGCCCGGTTGGACAACCCCTCCGCCACCAGGACCAGCACCTCGGTCTCCCGGCGGGTCAACGTCGTGGCGGGGCTGCGCAGCCGGTGCAGCAGCCGGTCGGCGACCGACGGCGCCAACGCCGTACGCCCGGCCGCGGCGGTGCGCACCGCCGCCGCCAACTCCTCCGGCGGCGCGTCCTTGAGCAGGTAGCCGGTCGCCCCGGCCTCGATGGCCGGCAGCGTGTCGGCGTCCGAGTCGTACGTGGTGACCACCACGACCCGCGGCGCGTCCGGCCGGGCGGTGATCACGGCGGTGGCCTCGGCTCCGCTCATTCCGGCGCCGAACCGCAGGTCCATCAACACCACGTCGATGTCACCGGCGGCCGCCCGGGCGACCGCCTCCTCCGCGGTGGCGGCCTCGGCCACCACCAGCAGATCCGGCTCGCCGGCCAGCACCGCCCGCAGCCCGGCCCGCACCACCGGATGGTCGTCGGCCAGCAGCAGCCGGATCGGTTCGCCCGTCACCGTCACCGCCCGGCCCGCCCCTGCGAGGTGACCGGGAGGCGGGCGGTCACCGCCGTGCCGCGCCCCGGCGCGGAGCGCACCTGCAGGGTGCCGCCCAGCGCGCCCACCCGCGCCCGCATGGCCGCC
>NZ_JBSGJR010000767.1:0-2658 GCF_053605645.1 Micromonospora sp. NPDC003776 | reverse complement strand
GGCGTGCGCGCCGGCGGTGGGGTCGTCCTGGGGGGCGGGGTGGGCGGGCTTGTGGGCGGCGGTGGGGGCGTGGGGAGCCCGGTCGGCGTCGCCGCCCCGGCTCAACCCCACCGCGGTCGCCGCGACGGCGCAGGCGACGGCAACTCCGGCAACAACCACGCGTCGGCGGATACGCACGCCGCGAACCTCCCCGTGTCGGCGATGCCGATCGGCCGGCCGGCGTCCCGGGTCGGGTCACCCGGGCGGGGCCGGGGACGCGGCCGATCGATGATCGCGACAGTCTAGCCGCCGGACCGGCCGGAGCGTGGCCCCCGCCGGGTTGCCGTCGCTCCGCGCAGGCACCACCCGACGGTGGCGTCAGGCGGTGACAGCGCCGCTGTCAGCTTGCCGTCAGGCGTCCCTCATGGCCGAGAAGCCACTTCTTCACGTCCAGCCCCCACCGGTAGCCGCCGAGCGTGCCGTCGGTGCGCAGCACCCGGTGGCAGGGCACGAAGAGGGCGACCGCGTTGCGGGCGCAGGCCGCCGCGGCGGCGCGTACCGCGGCCGGCCGTCCGGCCAACCCGGCGAACCCGGTGTACGTCACCGGCTCGCCCGGCTTGACGTCGCGCAGCACCTGCCAGGCGTGGGCCAGGAAGACGCCGTCGGTGTGCTGTTCCACCTCGACCGCGTCGATCGCGGCCAGGTCGCCGTCCAGGTACGCCCGGACGGCCGCGTCGACCGGGCCGAGGTCGGTGCGGTCCCGCAGGTCACCGCGGAGGCTCGGGTGCATCAGCGGCACCAGGGCGACCGGGTCGGCGGTGAAGCCGGCGGCGCGTACCGCCCCGGTGGGCCCGGCGAGCACGCTCAGCGGCCCGGCGGGGGTGTCGATGACGGTGCTGTCCAGTGTGGTCATGCCGCTCTCCAGAGTCGGATCACCGCGTACGACCGCCAGGGGCGCCAGCGGTCCGCGTACGCGTTCAGGGTCTTCGGGTCGCCAGCCAGGCCGAGCGCGGTCGCGCCCCGGCGGACGCCCAGGTCGGTGGGGAGGAGGACGTCGGGGTCGCCGAGGGCCCGCATCGCGACGTAGCCGGCGGTCCACGGCCCGATCCCGGGCAGCGCGACGAGCCGTCGCACGGTCTCCTCCCGGTCCCCGCCCGGTTCCAGGTCCAGCGAGCCCTCGGCGACGGCCCGCGCGACCGCCCGCACCGTCTCCCGCCGCGCTCCCGGCATCCGGAACGCCGAGTCCGGGGCCGCCGCCACCTCGTCCGCGCGGGGAAACGCCCGCAGCTCCAGTTGATCATTTAGTGGTGGTCGTGAACCGCCGGCCGCGTCGCCGACGATCTCATGATCGACACGGTGGTCGGGCACGGCGGCGAGAAGGTGGGTGAGGGTGGTGCGGGCGGAGGCCAGGGAGATCTGCTGGGTGGTGATCGCGCGGACGGCCATCTCGAAGCCGTCGACCGCGTGCGGTAGGCGGACCCCGGGTTCCGCGCCGACCGCCGCCGCCAGGGCGGGGTCCTCGCCCAGGGTGGCGTCGACCGCCAGCGGATCGGCGTCCAGGTCGAGCAGGCGGCGGCAGCGGGCCACCGCGGGCGCCAGGTCGCGCAGGTCGGTCAGGCGCAGCGTGGCGGCCACGTGCCCGTCGGCCGGCGTGAGCGCGATGGTGCCGGCGCCGTGCGGCAGCCGGACCCCCCGCCGGTACGTCCCGTCGCGCACCTCCTCCACCCCCGGCAGCGCACGGACGGCGAGGAAGTCCAGCAGCGCCGCCGCGTGCAACGGCGGCCGGTACGCCAGCCGCAGTGAGATGGTGCCCGCCCCGCTCACCGCCGGCCGCCCGCCCCGGGTGACCCGCAGCTCGGACGGGGTGGCCCCGTACACCTCGCGGACCGTGTCGTTGAACTGCCGGACACTGCCGAAGCCGGCGGCGAACGCGATCTCGGCCATGCCCAGGCCGGTCGTCTCGATGAGGATCCGGGCGGTCTGCGCGCGCTGCGCCCGGGCCAGCGCCAACGGCCCCGCCCCCAGCTCGGCGTTCAACATCCGGTGCAGGTGCCGCTCGGTGTAGCCGAGCCGGGCCGCCAGCCCCGGCACCCCGTCCCGGTCGACCACCCCGTCCGCGATCAGCCGCATCGCCCGCCCCACCACGTCCGCCCGGACGTCCCACTGGGGCGAGCCGGGGGCGGCGTCGGGGCGGCACCGGCGGCAGGCGCGCAGCCCCGCCCCCTGGGCGGCGGCCGCGGACGGGAAGAACCGGACGTTCTGCCGTTTCGGCGTCATCGCCGGGCAGGACGGCCGGCAGTAGATCCCGGTCGAGGTCACGCCGGTGTAGAACCAGCCGTCGAACCGCTGGTCGCGGCTGTCGACGGCCCGGTAGCACCGTTCGAAGTCCAACTCCACGTCACCGATACTGCCTCGCAGGTCCCGCCCTCGGCTGGCGGGATTCGGACCTGGCCGTACGGGATCCGGAGCGACCCTGGCAGCCGGCTGCGACAGCTCGGGGTCACCGCGCGCCCGGAGACCCCGACCTGCCGCATCACAAGTCGATCAACCCGCCCCGCCGTCGGTGCCGCGGCGCGCGGCCGATCCGCTGCGGGCGTCGATGGGTCAACGCCGCGGGGTGGGCGAGGGCACGGCCGCGGTGGGGACGGGTCCGCTGGGCCCCGGGCCGCCGGTCGGGTC
>NZ_JBSGJR010000766.1:0-2658 GCF_053605645.1 Micromonospora sp. NPDC003776 | reverse complement strand
GCCCAGCCGGGGCGCTGGGCCGTGGCGCCGTACGGCACCGGGGGCAGGGAGATCGGGGGCACGGCCCCCATTGTCGTACGCCCCTGGCAGGATCCGTGCCGTGAGGACCGACGACTTCTGGCAGCTGATCGACGAGGCCCGCGCCGGCGCCGGGGGAGAGCCCGACGCGGTGGCCGCCCGGGCGGTCGCCCTGCTCGCCGAGCGCGCCCCAGAGGAGATCGTCGGGTACGCGGAGCACCAGCGGCGGGTGCTCGTCGCCTCCTACCAGGTCGATCTGTGGGGCGCGGCCTACCTGATCAACGGCGGCGCCTCGGACGACGGCTTCGAGTACTTCCGCGGCTGGTTGATGACCCAGGGCCGGGCGGTGTTCGCCCGGGCGGTCTCCGACCCGGATTCCCTCGCCGAGCTGCCCCGGGTGCGGGCCGCGGCGCTCAGCGGGGAGGAGTTCGAGTGCGAGGACATGCTGGCGGTGCCCTGGGAGGCGTACCGGAAGGCGACGGCGGCCGACCTGCCGGCGGTGCGTGAGCCGGCCGCGGCCCCCGACCTGAACGACTTCTGGGACTTCGACGACGAGGACGAGGCGCGGCGGCGCCTGCCGAGGCTCGCCGCGCTCTTCGTCGAGCCGCCGGAGGAGTGACGGGGGAGCCCCGGCGTGTCCCGGGCGACGTGGGAGCATAGAGGGGGCCGGCGTCGCGCCGGCCCGCTCACGTCAGCCGACCAGAACGGACCGCTGTGCCACCGACGCTCGATCCCGGCGCGAACGCTCCTGGTGCCACCGACCCGGCGCGCATCAGGAACTTCTGCATCATCGCCCACATCGACCACGGGAAGTCGACCCTGGCCGACCGGATGTTGCAGCTCACCGGCGTGGTCGACCCGCGGCAGATGCGCGCGCAGTACCTCGACCGGATGGACATCGAGCGCGAGCGCGGCATCACCATCAAGAGCCAGGCCGTCCGCATGCCGTGGACCGTCCGGGAGGGCGACCGGGCCGGCGAGAGCGCCGTGCTCAACATGATCGACACCCCGGGCCACGTCGACTTCACCTACGAGGTGTCCCGGTCCCTGGCCGCCTGCGAGGGCGCGATCCTGCTGGTCGACGCCGCGCAGGGCATCGAGGCGCAGACCCTGGCCAACCTCTACCTTGCGCTCGAGAACGACCTGCACATCATCCCGGTGCTCAACAAGATCGACCTGCCGGCCGCCCAGCCGGAGAAGTACGCCGAGGAGCTCGCCCACCTGATCGGCGGCGACCCGGCGGACTGCATCAGGGTCTCCGGCAAGACCGGTGAGGGCGTGCCCTACCTGCTCGACGAGATCGTCCGGCAGTTCGTGGCGCCGGTCGGGCAGGCGGACGCCCCGGCCCGCGCGATGATCTTCGACTCGGTGTACGACGTCTACCGCGGCGTGGTCACCTACGTCCGGGTGGTGGACGGCCGGATCAGCGCCCGCGACCGGATCAAGATGATGTCCACCGGGGCGGTCCACGAGCTGCTGGAGATCGGCGTCATCTCGCCGGAGATGGTGAAGGCCGACGCGCTGGGCGTCGGCGAGGTGGGCTACCTGATCACCGGGGTGAAGGACGTCCGGCAGTCCCGGGTCGGTGACACGGTCACCATCAACGGCAACCCGGCCAAGGAGGCTCTCGGCGGCTACAAGGATCCGAAGCCGATGGTCTACTCGGGGCTCTACCCGATCGACGGGTCGGACTACCCGAACCTGCGCGAGGCGCTGGACAAGCTCAAGCTCAACGACGCCGCCCTGGTCTACGAGCCGGAGACCTCCGGGGCGCTCGGCTTCGGCTTCCGCTGCGGCTTCCTCGGCCTGCTGCACCTGGAGATCATCCGGGAGCGGCTGGAGCGCGAGTTCAACCTCGACCTGATCTCCACCGCGCCGAACGTGGTCTACCGGGCCATCACGGAGGACGGTCAGGAGATCGTGGTCACCAACCCGAGCGAGTACCCGACCGGCAAGATCGCCGAGGTGTACGAGCCGACGGTGCGGGCCACCGTGCTCACGCCGAATGACTACGTCGGCGCGGTCATGGAGCTGTGCCAGGGGCGCCGGGGCAGCCTGCTGGGCATGGACTATCTCTCCGCCGACCGGGTGGAGCTGCGTTACACGCTGCCCCTCGCGGAGATCATCTTCGACTTCTTCGACCAGTTGAAGAGCCGCACCAAGGGCTATGCCTCGCTGGACTACGAGCCCTCCGGCGAGCAGGCGTCCGACCTGGTCAAGGTGGACATCCTGCTGCACGGTGAGCCGGTGGACGCGTTCAGCGCCATTGTGCACAAGGACAAGGCGTACACCTACGGCACCACCATCGCCGCCAAGCTGCGCACCCTGATCCCGCGTCAGCAGTTCGAGGTGCCGATCCAGGCCGCGATCGGCAGCCGGGTGATCGCCCGGGAGACCATCCGCGCCATCCGCAAGGACGTGCTCGCCAAGTGCTACGGCGGTGACATCAGCCGCAAGCGCAAGCTGCTGGAGAAGCAGAAGGAGGGCAAGAAGCGGATGAAGATGGTCGGCCGGGTGGAGGTCCCGCAGGAGGCCTTCATCGCGGCGCTCTCGTCCGACTCCGGGGACGGCAAGGCTCCCGGCAAGAAGTAGGTCCCGCTCGGCGCCGACCCCGACGGCCGGTGCCCGCGACGAACCCTC
>NZ_JBSGJR010000765.1:0-2669 GCF_053605645.1 Micromonospora sp. NPDC003776 | reverse complement strand
GCGCGGCGGCGGCCCGGCGCCAGCGGGCCAGCCGCTCCTCGGCGGCGGAGAGCAGCTCCGGCGTCCACGACCGGTCGGTGCGGTAGTGCCCGCTCAGCAGGGCCAGCCGGACCGCCATCGGGTCCACCCGGTCCGCCCGCAACCGGGAGACGAAGACCAGGTTGCCCCGGGACTTCGACATCTTCTCGCCGTCCAGGCCGATCATCCCGGCGTGCACGTAGTGGTCGGCGAAGGGCGCCTGGCCGGTGAGCCGCTCGGCGTGCGCCGCCGAACACTCGTGGTGCGGGAAGAGCAGGTCGTTGCCGCCGCCCTGCACGGAGATGCGGTCGCCGAGCAGATTCAGCGCGATCACCGCGCACTCGATGTGCCAGCCGGGGCGGCCCGGACCCAGCTCCCCACCCGGCCAGGACGGCTCGCCCTCCCGGGCACCCCGCCACAGCAGCGGGTCGAGCGGGTCCCGCTTGCCGGCCCGGTCCGGGTCGCCGCCGCGCTCCGGGAAGATCTCCAGCATCTCGTCGCGGGACAGGTTGGACTCGTAGCCGAACTCCGGGGCGGCGCTGATGTCGAAGTAGACGTCGCCGGTGCCGTCGTCGAGCCGGTAGGCCGCGCCGTCCTTGAGTAGGACCAGCACCTTCTCGGCGATGTCCGGGATCGACTCCACCGCGCCGACGTAGTGCTCCGGCGGGATGATCCGCAACGCCTCCATGTCCTCGCGGAACAGCGCGGTCTCCCGCATCGCCAGGACCTTCCAGTCCTCGCCGTCACGCTCGGCCCGCTCCAGCAGCGGGTCGTCGATGTCGGTGACGTTCTGCACGTACCGCACGGTCAGGCCGGCGTCCCGCCACATCCGCTGCACCAGGTCGAAGGTGATCATGGTGGCGGCGTGGCCGAGGTGCGTGGCGTCGTACGGGGTGATGCCGCAGACGTACATGGTGGCGGCGCCGTCGGGTCGGCTCGGCTGGACACCCTGCCGCGCCGAGTCGTACAACCTCAGTGGCTCCCCCGTACCCGGCAGCCGTGGCACCTCGTGTCCCGCCCAAGACTCCATGACCGCCAGCCTAACGATCCGTCAGGGGCGCGGCTGCGATCCCCCGGGTGATCAACGCGACAGCAGTTCACATGGGCGGCCAGGGCATCGCCGGCCAGTCCTCGGGAGGCAGCGGGAACCGGCCGGTCCCGCGCAGCCGGTCCACCCGGACGGCCAGCTCGGCGACCTCGCTGATGGTCAGGTGCTCGGCCAGCTCGTCGCCGAGGGCCCCGCCGAGCTGGCCGGCCAGCCCGTCGAGCATCTCCACCGCGTCCGGGGGCAGCTCCCGGCCGGCCCAGCCCCACAGGACCGTGCGCAGCTTCTCCTCGACGTGGAAGCAGACGCCGTGGTCGACCCCGTAGATCCGGTCGTCCGGGCCGACGATGACGTGCCCGCCCTTGCGGTCGGCGTTGTTGAGCACGGCGTCCAGGACGGCGAGCCGGGCCAGCCGGGGGTCGTCGGCGTGCGCCAGGGCGTACGCGGCGCCGTCGTCGTCCCGCGCCGCCGCGACCGGGAACCAGCGCGGCGGCACCGTCTCGGCCGGCACGAAGCCGACCAGTGGCTCGGCGTCCTCCGGCTCGTCGATCCAGAGCTGGCAGGAACCGGGCCCGAAGGGGCCGTCCCGCAGCACCGTCGGCGGCACCAGGTCCCAGCCGGTGGCCCGGGAGACCAGGTACGCCGACACCTCCCGGCCGGCGAGCGTCCCGTCCGGGAAGTCCCAGAGCGGCCGCTCGCCGCGGACCGGCTTGTAGACGCAGCGGGCGGTGAGCCCGTCCAGGGTGATGATGCCGCGCAGGGTGGTGTTGGAGGCGTCGACCAGCCGCCCCTCCAGGTCCAGCTCACCGTCGCTGAGCAGTCGCAACGCGGCGGCGCCGTCCTGTCGGGGCTGAAGTTCCGACGAGGTCACCGGTGATAACCGTTGTGCCGGGGGCAGAGGTGGCCGGCCGGATCCAGGGGCTGGCCGCAGAGCGGGCAGGGGGGACGTCCGGCGTTGACCACCCGGCGGGCGCGCTCGATGAAGGCGCGCGTCGCCGCGGGGGTCAGCCGGACCCGGAGCCGGTCGAGGTCGTCGTCCGGCTCGTCCTCGTCCTCGTCCTCGTCCGCGTCGCCCAGCTCGACCTCGGCCTCCGCCTCGCCGACGGCGATCGCCTCGATCACCACGGTGGCGGTGTCCACGTCGAAGGCCAGGCCCAGCGTGCCGACCCGGAACTCCTCGTCGACCGGGGTGTCCAGCGGGTCGTTGTCGCCGACCGCGGGGGCCGCCTCCGGCAGGTCGACGCCGAACCGGCGCTGCGCCTCGGAGAGCAGCTCCTCCAGCTTCTCGGCGAGGAGGGACACCTGGACCTTCTCCAGCGCGACGCTGACCAGCCGGCCACCGCCCCGCGCCTGGAGGAAGAACGTACGCTCCCCCGGCGGGCCGACGGTTCCGGCGACGAACCGCTCCGGCGGCTCGAAGGCGTGCACCTGGTGGGTCATACCCACGACCCTATCCGGACGGCGGGAGCGCTGCGCAGCCCACCGACGGCGAATCCGCCCAGGGCGAAACGCCGAGGACGGCACGGACCCTCCCCCGGCGTGGCGGGCCCGCTCCGCGCGAGGTGCGAGGCCCGCCGGATCGGCGCGCTCCCCGCGCTCACGGCGC
>NZ_JBSGJR010000764.1:0-2679 GCF_053605645.1 Micromonospora sp. NPDC003776 | reverse complement strand
GTCGAGATGTAGTGGGCCACCGCCCCGGCCGGGTCAGCCAGCCGCGCAGCGCGGCGGCCAGCGCGGCCGGGTCCCCGGGCGGGGTGAGCAGCCCCGGCCGGGTGCCGTCCGGGGCGTGCCCGAGCGTGTCGGGCAGGCCGCCGGTGTCGCTGGCCAGCACGGGCAGGCCACGTGCCAGGGCCTCGGTCACCACCATCCCGTACGTCTCCCGTCGGGACGGCAGAATGACCAGGTCGGCGCCGCCGTACGCGGCGTCCACCGCGGCGCCGGCCAGGGGACCGGACAGGCGTACCCGGTCGGTCAGGCCGGCGTCGGCGAGCTGCCCGCGCAACCGGCCGACGAAGGCGGGGTCCCGGGTGAGGGCGCCCACCCAGTCGCAGGTCCAGTCGAGGTCGGCGACCGTGGCCAGCGCGGCGGCGAGCACGTCGTGGCCCTTGAGCGGGGTGACGGCGGCGATGCAGAGCAGCCGGGCGCCGGCCGGCGTGCCGGGGGCGAGTGGCGCGGGGTCCACGCCGGGCGCGGCGACCGACACCCGGTGGGCGGGCAGCGCGTACCGGTCGAGCAGCCACCGCCGGGTCCACTCGCTGGTGCACACCACGCCCGCCGCCACCGCCAGGGCCCGGGCCTCCGCCTCGTCGTCCAACGGCAGGTGCACCAGCACCACCAGGCGCAGCCGCCGGGCGTGCGGGGTGAGCACCTCCGGGACGGTGGACGCGACCAGGCCGTCGAGCAGGACGAGGGCGCCGTCCGGGAGCCCGGCGAGGACCCCGGCGAGGGCGGCCCGCTCCCCCGCCGCCGGGTGCGGCCAGCCGCCGGGCACCGGGTGCTGGCGCACCGCCCAGCCGAGCGCGGCCAGGCCCCGACAGGCCCGCCGGTCGTAGCCGTTGCCGCCGCTGGGGCTGGTCGGGTCGTCGATGTCGCCCGGCAGCACCACGTGGACGACGCTCATCGTCGGCTAGAGGGCCCGCTCGTAGCCGGCCCAGGCGACGTGCGACTCGTGCAGGGTGACGCTGATCCCGGTGAGCCCCCGCGCCCCCTCGCCGAGGCGTCCGGCGTGGACCGCCTCGGCGAGCCGGTCGGCCACCGTCCGGGCCAGCACCTCGGTGGTCGTGTTCACCCCGGCGAAGGCCGGCTCCTCGTCCAGGTTGCGGTAGGTGAGCTCGCCGAGGACGGCCTTGAGCTGCTCGGTGGCCAGGCCGATGTCGACCACGATCCCGTCGTCGTCGAGGTCGGGCCGGCGGAAGGTGGCGTCGACGACGAAGGTGGCGCCGTGCAGCCGCTGGGCGGGGCCGAACACCTCGCCGCGGAAGCTGTGGGCGACCATGATGTGGTCCCGGACGGTCACGCTGAACACGATCACTCCTCGGCGTAGGTGATGAGGTGGCAGACGGCGGGGAGCCGGCCCGAGGCGAGCCGGTCCAGCACGTCGGGCAGTTCGTCGAACCGGGACCGGCCGGTGAGCAGCGCGTCGAACCGCGGGTCGGCGAGCAGGTCCAGGGCCAGCGCCAGCCGGTCGGCGTAGCTGCGGTCGGCCCGCCGGGGCGAGACGGTGCCGACCTGGCTGCTGCGGATGCGCAGCCGCCGGCTGTGGAAGGCGCCGCCCAGGGCGAGGGTGACCGGGCGGTCGCCGTACCAGCTGAGTTCCAGCACGGTGCCCTCGGGGCGGAGCAGGTCCAGGCCACGCTGCAGCCCGGCGGCGGTGGCGCTGGCGTGCACCACCAGGTCGCGCCCGCCGGCCGCGTCGCCGGGGACGGCGAAGTCGACCCCGAGCGCTTCGGCCACCGTGGCCCGCGCCGGGTCCGCGTCGACCAGTTCCACCCGGACGCCCGGGAAGCCGGCCAGCAGGGCGGCCACCGAGCAGCCGACCATGCCGCCGCCGATCACCGTCACCCGGTCGCCGACCAGCGGCGCGGCGTCCCAGAGGGCGTTCACCGCGGTCTCCACCGTGCCGGCGAGCACCGCCCGAGCCGCCGGCACCCGTTCGGGTACGACCACCACCGTGTCGGCCGGGACCACGTACGCGGTCTGGTGCGGATACAGGCAGAAGACGGTACGGCCGCGCAACGCCGCGGGCCCCGCCTCCACCGTGCCGACGCTGAGGTAGCCGTACTTCACCGGGGCGGGGAAGTCGCCCTCCTGGAACGGGGCGCGCATGGTGGCGTACTGGTCGGCGGGGACGCCGCCGGTGAAGACGAGGGTCTCGGTGCCCCGGCTCACCCCGGAGAAGCGGGTCCGGACCAGCACCTCGTCGGGGCCGGGCGGGCGGAGGTCGACCGCGCGCAGTTCGCCCTCGCCGGGGGCGCGGAGCCAGAAGGCGCGGGCGGCAGCGGTCACGATTCTCCTTCTCCGGCGCTTCGGGCCGAACCGAACGGGCACTTTTCGCGTAGTTGGGGGCAGGGTTGTCGATCCTAGACACGGAGGCAGGGTGTCCACGGTTCGAAATGGCCTATTGGTCGGGCTGATCGTCCAGATCGTCCTGCTCTCCGGGCTCGCCGGGACGGTGGGCCTCGGCGTGGCGGGCTGGCTCGCCGGCCTGGCGTACGCGGTGGTGCTCTGCGGTCTGCTGCGGCGTGGCCTGCGCCGGGCCGGCGCGGACCGGCTTGGTCCGGCGGACCGGGTGACCCTGACCCGGGCGCTGCTGGTCGGCGCGGTGCTGGCCCTGGTCGCGGCCGCCGGCGC
>NZ_JBSGJR010000763.1:0-2680 GCF_053605645.1 Micromonospora sp. NPDC003776 | reverse complement strand
CTCGGTGGACCTGGGCGCCAGCTCGATCGACGTCGAGGTGGTGAACGGCCGGCTGGAACCGGTGGCCGCCTACACCGAGCAGGCCGACATCCGCTCCGGGCCGAAGGTGACCCTCCAGCGGGTCAACGAGCTGCTGCACAAGGCCAAGGTGGACGGCGCGTACGAGCGGCTCGACGCGGTGGGCATCGGCGTGCCGGGGCCGGTGAGCTTCCGGGACGGGGTGCCGGTCTCGCCGCCGATCATGCCCGGCTGGGACCGGTTCCCGGTGCGGGAGCTGCTGACCCGGGAGCACGGCTGCCCGGCGGTGGTCGACAACGACGTGAACATCATGGCGATCGGCGAGCGGCACGGCGGAGTCGCCCACTCGGTGGACGACTTCCTCTTCATCAAGATCGGCACCGGCATCGGCTGCGGCATCTACCTCAACGGCGAGGTCTACCGGGGCACCGACGGATGCGCCGGCGACATCGGCCACATCCAGGTCGACCCGAACGGTCCGATGTGTTCCTGCGGGAACCTGGGCTGCCTGGAGGCCGTCTTCAGCGGCGCCGCGCTGGCCCGGGAGGCCACCGCCGCAGCCCGCGCCGAGGTCTCCCCGGCGCTCGCCGAGCGGCTCGCCGCCCGGGGCGCGGTGACCGCGCTGGACGTGGCGCAGGGGGCGGCCGAGGGGGACGTCACCTGCATCCAACTGATCCGGGACGGCGGCCGCCGGGTGGGCAGCGTGCTGGCCGGGCTGGTCAGCTTCACCAACCCGTCGATGATCGTGATCGGCGGCGGGCTGGCCCAGCTCGGCCACATCCTGCTCGCCGAGATCCGCAGCGTGGTCTACCGCCGCTCGCTGCCGCTGGCCACCGGCAACCTGCCGGTCGTCCTGTCCGAGCTGGGCCCGCGCGCCGGCGTCGCCGGCGCCGCGGTGCTCGCCAGCGACCTGGCCTTCGGGGAGGCGGCATGAGCGCCACCGACCACGGGGGACCGGCCGGCCCGGGACGGCGCGGGGCCGGCGGTACCGGCCCGGAGGAACCCGCCGTCCCGGGACCGACCGATCGCAGCGAGGAGGCCGACGTGACGGAGACGCCGCTGGTGGAGGCGCCCGCCGACACCGTCGCGGGCGAGGTGGTGCTGCGCCTCACCGACGTGGTCAAGACCTTCCCCGGGGTACGCGCGCTCGACGGGGTGCAGCTGGAGGTGCGCGCCGGCGAGGTGCACTGCCTGCTCGGGCAGAACGGCGCCGGCAAGTCCACCCTGATCAAGGTGCTCGCCGGGGTGCACCGGCCGGACTCCGGCGAGGTGGAGTGGCGCGGCCAGCCCGCCGCGTTCGCCAACCCGCAGGCCGCGATGCGGGCCGGGATCGCGACCATCTACCAGGAGCTCGACCTGGTCGAGGACCTGTCGGTGGCGGAGAACGCCTTCCTCGGCCACGAACCCAAGCGGCTCGGCTTCGTCCGCCGCGGCCACATGGCCCGGAAGACCCGGCAGATCCTCGCCCGGCTCGGCCACCCGGAGATCCCGCCCGGACGGCTGGTCCGGCACCTGCCCGCCGCCGGCAAGCAGATCGTCAGCATGGCGCGGGCGCTCTCCCACGAGGCCCGACTGATCATCATGGACGAGCCGAGCGCCGTGCTCGCCCACGACGAGGTGGGCAACCTGTTCCGGATCATCCGGGAGCTCACCGCGCAGGGCATCGCGGTCATCTACATCTCGCACCGGATGGAGGAGATCCGCGAGATCGGCGACCGGGTCACCGTCCTCAAGGACGGCCGGACCACCGCGGCGAACCTGCCGGCCCGCGACACCCCGACCCGCGACCTGGTCTCCCGGATGACCGGCCGGACCATCGAGTACGTCTTCCCCGACCGCCCGGCCGAGCAGCGGCCCGGCGCGGAGCTGCTGCGGGTGGACGGGCTGACCCGGCACGGCGAGTTCGCCGACGTCTCGCTGAGCGTGCGGGCCGGGGAGATCGTCGGCATCGCCGGCCTGGTCGGCTCGGGCCGGTCCGAGCTGCTGGAGACCATCTACGGCGCCCGGCGGGCCCAGGCCGGCACGGTCCGGATGGGCGACCGGACGCTGCGCCCGGGCAGCGTCGGCGCGGCCGTGCGGGCCGGGATGGGGATGGCCCCGGAGGAGCGCAAGAGCCAGGCGCTGCTGCTCGGTGAACCGATCTACCGCAACGTCACGCTCGCCACCTTCGGCCGGTACGCCCGCCTCGGCTTCACCGACGCGGGCCGGGAACGCGCCGAGGCGGACCGGATCGCGGCGTCGCTGGAACTGCGTCCCCGCGACGTACGCCGGCCGGTGCGCACCCTCTCCGGCGGCAACCAGCAGAAGGTGGTGGTCGGCCGGTGGCTGCTCGGGGAGACCCGGCTGCTGCTGCTCGACGAGCCGACCCGGGGCGTCGACGTGGGCGCTCGGGCCGAGCTCTACCAGGTGGTCCGGGAACTGGCGGCGCGGGGCGTCGGGGTGCTGCTGGTCTCCAGCGAGGTGCCCGAGGTGCTCGGCCTGGCCGACCGGGTGCTGGTGATGCGGGAAGGCCGGGTGGTCCGGGAGGCCCCGGCCGGCGACCTCGACGAGAACACCGTGCTCGACCTCGTCATGGCGGGGTCCCTGATGGAAGGTACGGCGGCATGACCGACACCACTCCGACCACGCTGCCGGCGCAGTCACCGCCGGTCGACCCGGCCGA
>NZ_JBSGJR010000762.1:0-2692 GCF_053605645.1 Micromonospora sp. NPDC003776 | reverse complement strand
CCGCCGCCGGCCGTCCGCGCCCTCCCGAGCGGGAGTGGACCCGTCTCCCCCGGGCGGGGGAGCGGGCTCAGCGCACGCGCTGGCGCATCCGCGCGGCGGTGCGCCGCGGGTCGTAGTCCGGAGCGACGCCGTCGATGATGATCGTCGACGCGTCCAGGTGCCGGGTGCGCAGCGGCAGGATCTCCTGGTACGCCGGGGAGGCGTACCAGTCGTGGGCGTGCTCGACGTCGGGGAACTCGATGATCACGACGGAGCCGGGCCACTCCCCCTCGAGCACGTCCGGCATCCCGCCGTGCACCCGGAACCGCCCCTGGTACGGGTCGAGGGTCGCCTGGATCCGGTCGATGTATTCGACGATGTCGTCGTTCTCCGCCGTGTTCCGCAGGTGCGCGAGCGCGAACGCGGGCATGGTCCCTCCCCGGTGTCGTGCGCCGCGGTCGCGGCGCAGGGCCTGGCCCCGATTCTGCTGGCCCGCTGTACCCGGGTCGACCACCCGCGAGGTGAGATCGATCAAATCCGTTCCAGTACCACCACCGGGATCTCCCGGTCGGTCTTCGTCTGGTACTCGTCGTACGCCGGCCAGGCGGCGGTCATGGTCCGCCACATCCGCGGTTTCTCCTCCGGGGTGGCGGTCCGCGCCCGGACCCGGAACGACTCCGGGCCGACCTGCACCTGCGCCTCGGGGTCGGCGAGCAGGTTGAGGTACCAGGCGGGATGCTGCGGGGCGCCGCCCTGGGAGGCCACCACCAGGTAGGCGTCGCCGTCCCGGCCGTAGATCAACGCGGTGCGCCGCAGCTTGCCGGAGCGGCGACCGCGGGTGGTCAGCAGCAGCGTGTACACGCCCGGCCGCCACTCGTGCCCCTCGACCCCGCCGGTCTCCACGTACCGCCGGATGTGGTCGGCGACCCATCCCTCGGGGCTGTCCAGCACCTGCTCGCCCGCCGTCATCGGTCCCTCCCGGTTCGCGCGTCGGCCGTCGCGCCCACGCTACTCCCGGCTCCGCCACGGCACCGGGGAACCGGCCTCAGCGCAGCGCGACCGCCTGGAGGCTGACGTTGCCGCAGTCCCCCATGGACTCCTCGACGGTCCAGCTCAGCAGCAGCTTCGCCCCCTTCGGCGCGCGGAACCGGATGGTGAACTCGGCGGTCCGCGCGGTGTGCGGATCCTCCAGCCGTACGCTGCTGGCCGGCCCACCGCCGGAGATCCGCAGGTCGAGGCGGGCCCGGGCCATCCACAACCCGGCGTAGAGGCGGACCGTGCGGTCCCGGCCGTCGGCGGCCACGGCGAGGCGGAAGCCGCTGCCCCGGTCACAGGTGTAGACCCCGGACATGGTGCCGCTGGCCGACTCGACCGGGGCGCCGTCCCGCCAGGTGTACGCCTCCGGGTTGTTGCTGTAGCTGACCCGCTCGCCCCGGCCGCCCTCGTCGTGGATCTCGCCGGACCCGCCGCGCCTGCGGACCGGCGTGCCCGCGCCGATCAGTCCCCAGTGGACCCAGTCGACCGGTCCGACGGCGGTCAGGTCGACCAGCGCCGGAACGTCGGCCTGGCGGACGGTGAGCAGTGGCGGGGCCGCCGGGCTGGCCGGCGTGGACGGTGACGGGCTCGGCGACGGCGGGCGCTGCCGGGGTCGCAGCCCGGGGATCACCACCGCGCTGTCCGCGTCGGACGCGCCCGGGGCGGGCACCTCGGGCCGGCCGGCCACCGGGCCGGGCAGCACCCCGCTGCGCTCCTCCCGGGGCGCCCCGTGCTGCTCGGTGCCGAGGTAGCCGACGACTCCGGCGAGGCAGACGAACGCCACGAGCGCCTCCAGGAGCCGGCGCCGCCGCTGCCGGGCCCGCGCCAGCCGGCGCAACTCCGCCCGGGCCCGCCCGTGCGGGCACGGGGTTCGGCCGTCGACCGGACCGTGGTCTTCCTGCCCCACCTGACCTCCCGCTCCCCACCGCATCCCGGCGCCGCCGGGACGGGCGGGGCGCGGCCCGCTTCACGTTTCCATCTTTCGGGGCCGATGCGCCATATGTCGGCGGGTGGGAGTTTCCACTTTGTTACCAGGCGGTAGTGGTCGACCCTCAACTGACCGTGAGCGCCTCCATGGTCACCCCGTCGTTCTCCCCGCCGACGACGGTCAGCGCCCGCCAGGTGATCAGCAGCCTGCTGCCGCGAGCCGCCCGGAAGTGGATGACGTACTGGTAGAACCGGTCGCCGGCGGCGAGCGCCACCGCCCGGACCGCGGGGTCACCGCCGCCGGAGAGCCGGACGTCGAGCCGGGCGCCCGCGGAGAAGGCGCCGACGAAAAGCCGCACGGTCCGCAGGTCACCGCTGGCGGCCACGCTCAACGCGAAGCTCCGGCCGGCACCGCGCTGGAACACCCCGTACCGGATGCCCTCCTGCTGCGCGACCGGCGTGCCGTCGGTCCAGGCGAAGTCGGAGATGCTCGCGGCGTGCTCCAGCCGCGCCCCGCCCGGGTCGGTGATCTCCCCGGTGCCGGTCTGCTTGCGCTGCACACTTCCCCCGCCGAGGCCACCCCAGTGGATCCAGTCCCGGGTGCCCAGCACGGTCAGGTCGACCAGCGCCGGGACCGGCTGCTGGTCCACGCTGAGCAGCGGGCCGCCCGGGAAGGCCGGGTTCCCGGTGGCCGGCACGACCGTCGGCGGCGGCGCCGTGGCCGGCGCGGAGGCGGCGGCCGTGGGCAGCG
>NZ_JBSGJR010000761.1:0-2702 GCF_053605645.1 Micromonospora sp. NPDC003776 | reverse complement strand
CGTGCACCTGGGCCGGGGGACCCCCCGGGGGCTGCGCGTGCGCGCGGCGTTCACCATGGGCAGGCCGGTGGTGGCGCTGGCCACCACCGAGGCCGTGGAGGCGGTGCCACCGACCGCCGGCGCCCTCTCCACCCGGGTCGACGTGCTGCTGGAGGCCGCCCGGGCGCTCGTCGACGACCCGTCGGCCGCCCGTCGGGCGGGCGCCGAGGCCCGGGCCGCCGCCCGGAACCGCTACGGCCTGGAGCGTTTCCTCGCCGACTGGGACCGGCTGCTGGAGGAGGAAGTATGCGCATCGCGATGATCTCGGAGCACGCCAGTCCGCTCGCCGTTCTCGGCGGGGAGGACGCCGGTGGCCAGAACACGCATGTCGCGGAGCTCTCCGCCGCGCTCGCCGCCGCCGGCCACGACGTACGGGTCTACACCCGGCTCGACGCCGTGGACCTGCCGCTGACGGTCCGCACCCCGGACGGGTACGACGTGGTGCACGTCCCCGCGGGGCCGGCCGAGCCGGTGGCCAAGGACGACCTGCTGCCGTACATGCCGGCGTTCGGGGAGTGGCTGGCCGAGCGGTGGCGCACCGGCGACTGGCAGCCCGAGGTGGTCCACGCGCACTTCTGGATGAGCGGTCTCGCCGCCCTGGCGGCCGGCCGGCGTACCGGGGTGCCGGTGGTGCAGACGTACCACGCGCTCGGCACGGTGAAGCGGCGCCACCAGGGGGCGCAGGACACCAGTCCACCGGGCCGGCTGACCCACGAGCGGGAGCTGGGCCGCTCGGTCGACCGGGTGGTGGCCCAGTGCCAGGACGAGGTCGCCGAGCTGGTCCGGATGGGGGTGCCCCGATCCCGGATGACGGTCGTCCCGTCCGGGGTGAACCTGTCCACCTTCGGCCCGCTCGGGCCGGTCGCGGAGCGGGACGGCGGCCGGCCGCGGATCCTCACCGTCGGCCGGCTGGTGGAGCGCAAGGGGTTCCAGGACGTCATCCGGGCCACCGCGCTGGTGCCGGACGCCGAGTGCGTGGTGGTGGGTGGCCCGCCGGCCGGGTTGCTGGAGACCGACCCGTACGCGCTGCGGCTGCGGGCCCTCGCCGAGTCGTGCGGGGTGGCCGACCGGGTGAAGCTGATCGGCGCGGTGCCCCGGGAGGAGATGGGGCGCTGGTACCGGTCGGCGGACGTGCTGGTCGCCGCCCCCTGGTACGAGCCGTTCGGCCTCACCCCGCTGGAGGCGATGGCGTGCGCGGTGCCGGTGATCGGGACCGCGGTCGGCGGCCTGATCGACACCGTGGTCGCGGGGCGCACCGGCGACCTGGTGCCGGCCCGTGATCCGGCGGCGCTCGGCGCGGCGATCCGCGGGCTGCTCGGCGACCGGATCCGCCGCTTCGCGTACGCCACGGCGGCGCTCGAGCGGGCCCGGACCCGCTACTCCTGGACGACCACCGCGGAGCGGCTGGCGGAGCTGTACGCCGAGGTGGCCACGGTCCGCCGGCCCACCCGGGTGGTCGCCTGATGGCGGCCCCCGGTCCCGCCGTCGGCGGCACGGTGCTCGAGGACCACCTGACCCAGCTGGCCGCCGCCCTGCTGCCGTTCCGGCAGTCCGAACAGCTGCTGGCCCGCTGGGGTGGGGAGGTGGCGCGGCGGCTGGCCGGTGGCGGCCGGTTGCTGGTGGCCGGCAACGGCGGCAGCGCCGCCGAGGCCCAACACCTCACCGCCGAACTGGTCGGCAAACTCCGCGACGACCGCGAACCACTCTCCGCCATCGCCCTGCACGCCGAGACCTCCGCCCTGACCGCCATCGGCAACGACTACGGCTACGACGAGGTCTACGCCCGCGGCGTCCGCGCCCACGGCCGCCCCGACGACATCCTCCTGCTCATGTCCACCAGCGGCACCAGCACCAACCTCCTCACCGCCGCCCGCGCCGGCCACGACACCGGCCTGCGCTGCTGGGCCTTCACCGGCCCCGCCCCCAACCCCCTCGCCGACCTCTGCGACGAGACCCTCGCCATCGTCACCCGAGAGCCAGGTGGTGCAGGAGCTGCACCTGGTCGCCACCCACGTGCTCTGCGAGTACGTCGACCGGGCCCTGCCGCTGATCCGGCAACTGCCGGCCGCCCCGGTGCCGGCGGCCCGATCCGCCAGGTTCCGGCGGTGGACCGCGCCGCCCCCGGCCCCGGCGGCCACCGGCGGCCACCGGGTGAACGCGCACGCCACGAACGGGCACGGCGCGAACGGGCACACGAGCAACGGGCACGGGAGCAACGGGCACGGCGGCAACGGGCACGGGCCCACCGGAACCGGATGGGCCCAGTCGTGAGCGGGCCGCTGGTGGTGGTCGGCGACGCGCTGCTGGACCGGGACGTCACCGGCGCGGTGAGCCGGGTCGCCCCGGACGCCCCCGTGCCGGTGCTGGACGAGCGGACGGCGACCGACCGGCCGGGCGGGGCCGGCCTGGCCGCGCTGCTCGCCGCCGCGCAGGACACCGAGGTCGCGCTGGTCACCGGCCTGGCCGACGACACCGCCGGGGCCCGGCTGGCCGAGCTGCTGGCCGAGGCCGGGATCGAGGTCTACCCGCTGCACCTGCCCGGCAGCACCGCGGCCCGCTCCTGGAACACCTCGACCATGTTGTCCAGCACCCGCCACTCGTCGTCCCGCACCGAGCCCCGGGCGTCGGCCACCGCGGCGATCAGGTCCGCGATCGGGCCGAAG
>NZ_JBSGJR010000760.1:0-2713 GCF_053605645.1 Micromonospora sp. NPDC003776 | reverse complement strand
GCCCGCGACGAACCCTCACCGGGTCGCGGGCACCGGCCGTCTCGGTGTGTCCGGACGATTTTTCCGCCGCGGCGGGCCCGCCGCCCGGTCCGCCCGTACCCCTTCGCGACCTGCGCGGATGTCCGCTTGGGGCGCAAATCGACGCGGCCGGCTCCGGGCCCTCGGGGCGGCCGTCCGTCGATGAGTCGGTTTGGTTTTTCGGTGCCTCGGGAACTTACCGGTCACGACAGGAACCACACAGAAGGTGTGAACCTACTTCAAAGGAGAACGACCGTGACCGTCTGGGGCATTCTTACCGCGCTGGTGGTTGGTCTGATCGTCGGCGCTCTGGGTCGCCTCGTCGTTCCGGGCCGCCAGAACATGCCGATCTGGCTGCACATGCTGATCGGCGTCGGTGCCGCGCTGCTCGGTACCGTGCTCGCCCGGGCCCTGGGTATCGCGACCGAGACCGCCGGTATCGACTGGATGGAGCTGCTGGTGCAGGTCGTGCTGGCCGCCATCGCCGTGGCCCTGGTGGCCGGCGTGGGTCGTCGGCGTAGCGTCTCGCGCTACTGACCGCCACCCCCTGAACGCTGAGCGGGCGTCCGACCTCACGGGTCGGGCGCCCGCTGGCGTGTGCCCGCCATTCCGCAGATGGCCGCAATCGATGTCCGAGCCGGTGCTCCGAGGTGAATTTCCGCGGTGGAAGCGCAGGTCGGCGAGGTTCGCTGCGGTTCATCCCGGAAGTCGGTTTGGGTTTTCAGCGGGTCGGGCACTTACCGGTCACGACAGCAAACACACGACCCCCGTGTGACAGATCTTTCGAGGAGGAGAACGACCATGACCGTGACGGGCATTCTTACCGCCATCATCGTTGGTCTGATCGTCGGTGCGCTGGGCCGCCTGGTCGTTCCGGGTCGCCAGAACATGCCGATCTGGCTGCATATGCTGATCGGCGTGGGTGCCGCGCTGCTCGGTACCGTGCTGGCCCGGGCCCTGGGCATCGCCACCGAGACCAAGGGTGTCGACTGGATGGAGTTGCTGGTGCAGGTCGTGCTGGCCGCCATCGCCGTGGCCCTGGTGGCCGGCGTGGGCCGTCGGCGCGGCGTCTCGCGCTACTGACCGCCACCCCCTGAACGCTGAGCGGGCGTCCGACCTCCTGGTCGGGCGCCCGCTGGCGTGTCTGCCCTGAGCTGCCCGGACGGCACCCCTGCCGCCCGGGCGGCCGGCTGCGATACCGTCGCCTCGCCCTACCGCCGTGAATGCCCCCTGTTGTAAAGGAAATTTTCCTACTAAGGTGCGGCGGAGAAGGTTAGTGCCAAACGGCCCGAGGGAGATATGGCGTGAACAGGTGGAAGCGGCTGGCTCCGGTCACCGCCGTCGTGGCCTCGGCCGCGATGGTGCTCGCCGGCTGCGGTGGCTCCGGGGACGACGACAAGGCCGCGGACAACAGCAAGCTCACGGTCTGGATGATGGGCGACGGTGGCGACGCCCAGACCAAGTTCCTCGACACCGTCGAGGCGGAGTTCAAGAAGAAGCACCCCGAGACCGACGTGGTGGTGCAGTACGTCCCCTGGCTCGAGGCGCCGAAGAAGTTCCAGGCCGCGCTCGCCGGCGGTGAGGGACCGGACGTCACCGAGCTGGGCAACACCGAGACCCAGGGCTGGGCCTCGCAGGAGGCCCTCGCCGACCTGAGCGGCAAGTTCAACAGCTGGTCCGAGGGCAAGGACATCCTCCCCGACCTGGTGAAGAACGCCCAGCTCGACGGCAAGCAGTACGGCGTCCCGTGGTACGCCGGCGTCCGGGCCGTCTTCTACCGCACCGACTGGTTCGCCGCCGCCGGCGTGAAGCCGCCGACCAACTGGGACGAGCTGGTCGCCGCCGCGAAGGCCGTGCAGGCCAAGAAGCCCGGCACCTACGGCATCGCGCTGCCCGGCAACTCCGAGCTGCCGTTCTACTCCTTCCTCTGGGCCAGCGGCGCCGAGATCGCCACCAAGCAGGGCGACACCTGGAAGTCCGGCTACAACACGCCCGAGGCGCAGAAGGCGGTCAAGTACTGGACCGACCTGGTGACCGTGCAGAAGGTCGCCCCGCCGGCCGCCGCCGGCTGGAACGAGATCGACGCCCGCACCCAGTTCGCCACCGGCAAGGCCGCCATGGCGTTCGCCGGCTGCTGGCAGGGCGGCGCGATGAAGAAGGACAACCCCGACATCGAGAAGGTCTGGGGCACCTTCCCGATCCCCGGCCCGGACGGCAAGCCGGCCCCGGCCTTCGCCGGCGGTTCCGACATCGCCCTCTGGAAGGACAGCAAGAAGCAGGACCTCGCCTGGGACTACCTGACCGTGCTGCTGAGCAAGCAGAAGGACCAGGAGTTCGCCAGCAGCCTCGGCTTCTTCCCGGTCTACAAGGACCTGGTCGGCGGCGGTAACTACGCCAACGACAAGGTGATGGCCGCCTGCGCCACCGCCATGCAGAACACCAAGCTGACCCCGCTGACCCCGAAGTGGGTCGAGGTCAGCCGGACCAAGACGGTGACCCAGGCGATGAACAGCTCGGTCATCAAGGGTCAGAAGACGGTCGAGCAGGCCACCGCCGACGCGGCCACCGAGATGGAAAGCATTCTCAACGCCAAGTGACCACGCTGACCGAGGCCACCGGCGAAGCCGCCGCGCGGGGGCTGGCCAAGGCCCAGGGGCCCGCGCGCGGGGCGCTCCCCCACCCACTCGAATATCGA
>NZ_JBSGJR010000759.1:0-2718 GCF_053605645.1 Micromonospora sp. NPDC003776 | reverse complement strand
CGGCAGACCGTGCTCGGCCACAGCTACGGCTCGCTGGTGGTCGGCACCGCCGCCCGCGACCACGGGCTGAGCGCGGACGCGCTGGTCTTCGTCGACTCCCCGGGCGTCGGCGTCGACCGGGCGAGCGAGCTGCGTACGGCCCCGGGGCAGGTCTGGCCGGCCACCGCGCCGGACGACGTGATCCGGCTGGCCCGGCCGCCCGAGGAGCTGGCCCGGCGGGCGGCGCTGGCCGGGACGCCGCTCGGCCCGCTCGCCAACGTGCTCGGCGGCCACCAGCTGTGGTTCGGCCACGATCCCGCCGACCCGGGCTTCGGCGGCCGGCGCTTCCCCAGCGGCCGGTACGGCCACGCCGGCTACTGGGACCCCGGCAACCCGGCGCTGGACGGCATGGCCCGGATCGTGCTCGGCGGGTGAGCCGCCCGAGGTCCCTCCACCACATCGGCGGCGGGGCCTCGGGCGGGGCGACTACTCGACGGTGACCGACTTGGCCAGGTTGCGCGGCTGGTCGACGTCGTGCCCGCGGGCGGCGGCGATCTCGGCCGCGAGCACCTGGAGCGGCACCGTGGTCACCAGCGGCGCCAGCAGGGTCGGCGTCCGCGGCACGTAGATGAGGTGGTCGGCGTAGCGGACCACCGCCTCGTCGCCCTCCTCGGCGATCACGATGGTGCGGGCGCCCCGGGCGCGCACCTCCTGGATGTTGGAGACCACCTTGTCGTGCAGCATGCCGCGGCCGGCCGGCGACGGCACGATGCAGACCACCGGGGTGCCCTTGTCGATCAGCGAGATCGGGCCGTGCTTCAGCTCGCCGGCGGCGAAGCCCTCGGCGTGCATGTACGCCAGCTCCTTGAGCTTGAGTGCGCCTTCCAGCGCCACCGGGTAGCCCACGTGCCGGCCGATGAACAGCACCGTCGGCTCGGACTTCAGCTCACGGCCCAGCTCGCGGACCGGCTCGATCCGGTCCAGCAACTCGCGCAGCTTGCCGGGCATCTCCTGGAGCTGGGCCACCACCGCGCCGACCTCGTCGGCGAACTTGATCCCGCGCACCTGGGCCAGGTGCAGCCCGATCAGGTAACACGCGACGACCTGGGTGAGGAACGCCTTGGTGGAGGCGACCGCGATCTCCGGCCCGCCGTGCGTGTACAGCACCGCGTCGGACTCGCGCGGGATGGTGGAGCCGTTGGTGTTGCAGATGGCCAGCACCCGGGCCTTCTGGTCCTTCGCGTGGCGCAGCGCCATCAGCGTGTCCATGGTCTCGCCGGACTGCGAGATCACCACGATCAGGGTGGACCGGTCCAGCACCGGGTCGCGGTAGCGGAACTCGCTGGCCAGCTCCACCTCGCAGGGGATGCGGGTCCAGTGCTCGATGGCGTACTTGGCGACCAGGCCGGCGTGGTAGGAGGTGCCGCAGGCCACGATGAAAATCTTGTCGACGTCGCGCAGGTCCTGCTCGCTGAGGCGGACCTCGTCGAGGGCGATCTCGCCGGTCTCGGTGAGCCGGCCGAGCAGCGTGTCGGCGATGGCCTGCGGCTGCTCCTCGATCTCCTTGAGCATGAACCAGTCGTAGCCACCCTTCTCGGCGGCCGACGAGTCCCAGTCGATGTGGAAGTCCTTGCCGGCGGCGGGTTGACCGGCGAAGTCGGTGATCTCGATGCTGTCCGGGGTGATCAGGACGATCTGGTCCTGGCCCAGCTCGACCGCGTCGCGGGTGTGCTCGATGAACGCGGCGACGTCGCTGGCCAGGTAGTTCTCCCCGTCCCCGCGCCCGACGACCAGGGGCGAGTTGCGCCGGGCGCCGACCACCGCGCCGGGGATGCCGGCGTCGACGGCGAGCAGCGTGAAGGCGCCCTCCAGCCGCTCGCAGACCACCCGCATGGCGGAGGAGAGCAGCTGGGGGCCGTCCACCTCGCCGGCCGAGCGCAGGTCCGCCAGGGCCCGGGCGATCAGGTGGGCGGCGCACTCGGTGTCGGTGTCGCTGGCGAACTCGACGCCGTCCGCCTCCAGCTCGGCCCGGAGCTTGGCGAAGTTCTCGATGATGCCGTTGTGGATCACGGCGACCCGGCCGTCGGGCGACAGGTGCGGGTGGGCGTTGCGGTCGGTGGGACCGCCGTGGGTGGCCCAGCGGGTGTGGCCGATGCCGGTGGTGCCGTCCCCGATGCCGATCGGGCTGGCGGCGCAGGAGTCGGGATCGGCGGCGGCCCGCTCGGCGAGAACCTTCTCCAGGTTGGCCAGCTTGCCGGCCTTCTTCTCGGTCAGCAGCTCGTCCTCGCAGACGACCGCCACGCCGGCCGAGTCGTAGCCGCGGTACTCCAGCCGCCGCAGTCCGTCGAGCACGATGCCGAGCGCCGGGCGGGCCCCGGCGTAACCCACGATTCCACACATGGTCCGCAGCCTAACCCAGTTTCGCTCATCATGCGTGCTCGAAAGACGGGTAAACGATCACTGAATTTGAGCGAACGCATCCACGCCAAGACTGGCCTCCGGCCCTTACATTGAGGGCCCAGGCCGGGGCGTACCTCCGATCCGGGACGTCCCATCCGTTTCCGCCGTCCCCTGCGAGTGAGCCGATGTCCGAGGCGACCCCACCCCCCGAGCCGACGCCCCCGGAGCCGCCCGCACCGTGGGCCCCGCCGGACCCGCTGGCCGCCCCGCAGCCCTGGGCCGCACCGGCGGCGTGGACGTCACCTCCGCTCGGCACCCAGCCCGTGTCTCCCCCTTCTC